>NZ_JAGYFX010000025.1:0-69742 GCF_019946615.1 Pseudomonas sp. BF-R-01 | reverse complement strand
CGAGCGTTAGCTCGCCTTCCGCTTTTGATTTGAGCGCCCCCTCGAGAGGCCGAGTGGAGGTTCTGCGCAGTGGGCAACCCGGCATGGATGCCGGGTTAGCCGCCCCCGGCCATGGATGGCCGATGGCGGCGGGCCCACGGAGCAGGACCGGAGCGAGGGCATGCCGAGCATTAGCGAGGCACCGAACGAAAGGGGCAAGAGCGCTTGGTTACTTGGCGCTTCTCCAAGTGACTCGCTGTAAAAGCGAAACCAATAGCGGCCGTAACCAAAAAAACGGATATGTACACCATCAAAAAATGAGAGCCCCACAGTATCCGTTTACAATGCCCACACCTCCCGCACCGGCCGCCCCATGGACATCGACCTCGCCCGCACCTTTCTGGAAATCGTCCGCCACGGCAGCCTCGCCGCGGCTGCTGAAAAACTCCACGTCACCCAGACCGCGATCACCGCACGCGTGCAGAAACTCGAAAGCCAACTGGGCAGCACATTGTTCGTGCGCAACCGCGCCGGCGCCCGTCTGACTCCGAACGGCGAGGCATTTGTGGTGTACGCCAATCAACTGGTCGAAACCTGGGACGCCGCGCGACGGGACTTGCCGTTGCCTGAGGGTTACCACGACGTATTGCATATCGGTGGCGAAGTCAGCCTGTGCAACCCGCTGATGCTCAGCTGGGCCGGCGAGCTGCGGGAGAAGATTCCCAGCCACGCGCTGCGCATGGAGATCCGCGACGGCGAAAACCTGCTGCGCCAACTGGAACTGGGGGTGTTGGACGCGGCGCTGGTCTACCAACCGGAGTATTGGCCGCGCCTGCAAGTCGAACAGGTGCTGGAGGAAAAACTGGTCCTCGTGCGGTTTCCCGGTAAACCCGATCCCTATGTCTACATCGACTGGGGCCCGGATTTCCGTCGCCAGCACGATGCGGCCCTACCGGAAAAAGCCAAGGCGGCCCTGAGCTTCAACCTCGGCCCGCTGGGCTTGCAATACATCCTTGAAAACGGCGGCAGTGGCTATTTCCGTACCCGCGTGGTGCAGAGTTATCTGGAAAGCGGCGTACTGGAACAGGTGCCCAAGGCCCCGGAATTCAGCTACCCGACGTATCTGGTCTATTCCCGCGACCGCGACTCGGCGACCCTGCAACGGGCCTTCGACCTGCTGCGTCAAGTCATCCAGTCCGATGAAGACTGGTCG
The DNA here is from genome assembly GCF_019946615.1 of Pseudomonas sp. BF-R-01. Classification (NCBI taxonomy): domain Bacteria; kingdom Pseudomonadati; phylum Pseudomonadota; class Gammaproteobacteria; order Pseudomonadales; family Pseudomonadaceae; genus Pseudomonas; species Pseudomonas sp. BF-R-01. Next base: position 68,550 of record NZ_JAGYFX010000025.1, on the reverse strand, counting down.
CAGCGCTGGAACCCGCTGACCTGAGTCCGCTTTACACCGGATCATGGCGTTTGTGTCCTCAAGCTTCGGTCCGCCTTGCACGGCGGGATCGTCTAATCTGCTGGGACAACAATAACCACAGGTGACCGCAGTGAGGCAGACCACCGAGGCTTTTCGCAACCGCTATCGCGCTGACATTAATCCCCTCTACAACCCCTGGTTGCACGGTGCCTTTGTGCTGCTGTTCGGTTTGCTGGCCATCGGGTTGTTCTGGAGCACCGTGCACCAGGTGCAACCGCTGGAATGGCTGGCGGTGCCGCTGACGTTATTGTTCTTCAACTTTGGCGTGTACATGGTGCATCGCCACCTGGGACATCACAAAAAGAGCTTCGCGCGGATGTTCTATGCTCGTCACGCCGGCGACCATCACAGCTTTTTTGCGCCCGGCCACATGACCTACGACAGCGCCCGTGACTGGCGGGTAATCCTGTTTCCGGCATGGCTGATCGTGGTGCACACGCTCGTCATTACCCTGCCCGTCTGGTGGCTGCTTGAGCAGTTCGATGCCAACGTCGCCGGACTGTTCGGTGGCTGCCTGGTCCTTGGTTACCTGACTTATGAAGTGTTTCATGCCTGCGAGCACCTGCCGCCCGAGAACCCGGTCACACGCTTGCCGTGGATCCGCCAGATGCGCCGTCTGCATGAGCTGCATCACCGTCGCGAGTTGATGCAGGAACGCAACTTCAACATCGTTTTTCCGCTGATGGACTACCTGTTCGGCACGCTCTATTGGGAGCCCGAGCCGACCTACCTGACGAGAGCGCCCATGACCAGCATGCAGCATCAGATCAACATTGCCGGCAACCCGATTGACGTGCTCGCCTACGCCAGCACCGTGACCCGTTGGCCCGAATGGCACCCGTCGTCGCTCAAGGTCGATGGTCCGGGCGGCTCGCTGCATGCCGGGGCGCGGTTCGAGGAAGACATCCGCGCCGGCGGGCGCGAGGGGCATCTGAGCTGGGTGGTCGACGAGTACCTGCCCGGTCGCCGCTGGATCGCGCGGGCTCATGGTGACAACGGACTGTCGCTGGTGGTGACTTACGAATGCACGGCCGAGGGCGATGGCACGCGGTTTGTCCGTACCCTGGATTATCAGTTCAGCGGCCTGGCAATGCGCATCGCCAATCGACTGTTGCTCAAGCGGCGCATTGACCGTGAATCGGCAGCATCGATGCAGGCCTTGCGCGAGATGACGCACAAACACCTGGCCACCGCAGGAGCCAACGCGTGAGTCGAACCGTCAAGTTTCGTCATGTCGTGTTGTTGGTGATCGTGGCCATCGCGGCCTTTCTGCTGCTGATGCCGACCAAGGTGCAACCGGTGGCCTGGACTCCGCCGCCGGCACCGTCCCTCACCAGCGGCCCCTACGCCGACAATCAACGCCTCAAAGGTGTGGAGCGTGTCGGCGCGGCGGATATCGACGGGCCGGAAGCGTTGCTGCTGGAGAACAATGCGCTCATTACGGGCCTGCATGACGGCCGTCTGATCCGCACCAGCCTCGACGGCGAAGCCACCAAGGTGCTGGCCGATACCGGCGGCCGACCGCTGGGCCTGGCGCGTCACCCCAATGGTTTGCTGGTGATCGCCGACGGGATCAAGGGCTTGCTGTCGCTGGACGCCCAGGGTCGCTTGATTCCATTGACCACAGAGGCCAACAGCGTGCCCTTCGGCTTCACTGATGACGTGGTCATCGACAAGTCGGGGCACTACGCCTATTTCAGCGATGCTTCCAGCCGCTTCGGCTATGGCAGCGATGGCGACGCGATCATCGAGCATGGCGGCGACGGTCGCTTGCTGCGTTATGACTTCCAGACCGGTAAAACCACGGTCCTGCTGGATAAGCTGGAATTCGCCAACGGCGTGACGCTGGGCCCGGACGATGCCTTTGTGCTGGTGAACGAGACCGGCGCCTATCGCATCAGCCGTTACTGGCTGAGCGGCCCCAAGGCTGGCACCCACGATCTGTTTATCGACAACTTGCCGGGCTTGCCGGACAACCTGGCGTTCAATGGCCGGGACCGTTTCTGGGTGGCTCTGTATGCACCGCGCAACGCCCTGCTCGATGCCACGGCGCCGCATCCCTTCGTGCGCAAGATGATTGTGCGGGCGATGACGGTCTTGCCCAAACCCATAGAGAAACGCGGGTTTGTCCTGGGCCTGGATCTGGAGGGAAAGGTGATCGCCAATCTGCAGGATGGCAGCAGCGGCAACTATTCACCGATCACCACGGTGCGTGAATATGGGGAGTGGTTGTATTTCGGCTCGTTGAAGGCCAGGCACATGGTGCGATTGCCGCTCGCCACCGCGTTGCCCCAAGCACCCAATTAACCTGTAGGAGCCGGCTTGCTGCGGGCGGCGCTCCGACGATAGCGGTGTGTCATCGAACGCTATTGGTGGATGACACACCGCTATCGCCAGCAAGCTGGCTCCTACAGGTTCGGTGTCGTTCAAAAGTTAACGGGGATCCATTTCGCTATGGGGTTCTGCGTTGTCGGTTTCCTTTCGGGAGCGACACGTCAGGACGGGACCTGAAGCTGTTGGACGATCTTCTCCTTGACCTGAAAGCGCTTCTCCTTGAGCTTCTTCACTGAGTCATCGCTGGACTTGGCCTGCTCTGCCTTCACCACTTCGGCATCCGCCTGCGAATACTTGTTGATCAGTGAATCCAGTAACGGATCCTTGGTGCGTTTTTGCTGGATATCTTCCTTTGAAAGTTTCAAATCCTGATAAAGGTCGTGTGGCACCGGCATGGAACACCTCCGTTTGTTGATCGGCGGCAAACGCGATCGATTGCGTTCACCAACTATCAGAATGGCCTCCGTTGGCGGGTTCTGTCGACCGCCTATCAGACCAGCGGTGTCCGTTCGTCGTCCTGGCGCTACGTATTGAGGGTTCTGGCGAGGAACGGCGCGGTCCGGCTTTTTTTGCTGCTGGCGACTTTCTGCGGCGGGCCCGCCACCACAATCTTGCCGCCCTGATCCCCGGCCCCCGGCCCGATGTCGATCACCCAGTCACTTTGGGCTACCACGCGCATTTCATGTTCGACGACGATCACCGTGTGCCCCGCCGTCACCAGCGTGTTCAACTGTTCGAGCAAGCGATCGACATCCCGCGGGTGCAACCCGGTGGTGGGTTCGTCAAGCACGTAAAGCGTTGCCCCGCGCTGGTTGCGTTGCAGTTCGGTGGCCAGTTTGATGCGCTGGGCTTCGCCGCCCGACAACTCGGTCGCCGGTTGGCCGAGCCGCAGGTAACCCAGGCCGATATCGCGGAGCACTTCCAGTGAGCGGCGAATACCCGATTGCTCGGCAAACACTTCGACCGCTTCATCCACCGTCAATTGCAATACCTGCGCAATGCTCAAACCTTGCCAGGTAATCGCCAGCGTCTCGGGGTTGTAACGGGCGCCGTGGCAAGTCGGGCATGGTGCGTAGACGCTGGGCATGAACAGCAATTCGACGCTGACAAAACCCTCGCCTTCGCAGGTCGGGCAGCGACCCTTGGCGACGTTGAAGGAGAACTGACCGGCATCGTAGCCCTTGGCTTGCGCCTCGGGCGTGGCGGCGTAGAGTTTGCGCACGTTGTCGAACAGCCCGGTGTAAGTCGCCAGGTTAGAGCGCGGCGTGCGGCCGATGGGTTTCTGATCGACTTGCACCAGCCGCTTGATCGACTCCAGCCCTGCGCTGACCTGACCGCCACTGACTTGCGGTGCATCGTCCTCAAGGCTCAACTCTTCTGCCTCGCTGTCACTGGCGGCGCGCCCGAGATGCGCGCCCACCAGTTCCAGCAACGCCTGACTGACCAGGCTTGATTTACCGGAACCCGAGACGCCGGTCACCGAAGTGAAACAGCCCAGCGGAAACTCGACACTGAGGTTATTCAGGTTGTTGCGAGTGATGCCTTCCAGCCGTAGCCAATCGGCCGGCTTGCGGCTGGCTCGCGGCAGCCTGACCTGATCGGCGAACAGGTAGGCGCGGGTCTGCGAGTTCGTTACGTCGGCCAGGCCCTGCGGTGGACCGCTGTACAGAATCCGGCCGCCATGCTCGCCCGCCGCCGGCCCGACATCGATCAGCCAGTCAGCGCGGCGCATGGTTTCCAGATCATGCTCGACCACAAACAGCGTGTTGCCCGCCGCTTTCAAACGTTGCAGGGCTTCGAACAGCGCCTCGCCATCCGCCGGGTGCAGACCGGCCGACGGTTCGTCCAGCACGTAAATCACCCCGAACAACTGCGACCCCAATTGCGTCGCCAGACGCAGGCGCTGCAACTCGCCGGACGACAACGTCGGCGTGCTGCGCTCCAGTGCAAGGTAACCGAGCCCCAGGTCCGTCAACGTGCTGACCCGCTCCAGCAAATCCTGGGCGATGCGTTGCGCGGCCAGGCGTTTTTCCACCGACAGGTTCGGCGTGTGGCGCACATCCGGTGCATGGGCGTGACCACTGGCGCCGTGGGCCACTCGCTGCTCACGGGCTTCGCGGGTCTGCTCGTGGGTCAAGACCTCGCCGGCCTCATCGGCCTGGTCGAGGTAACTGTGCGCCGCCACTGGTTTCAATACGTCGGCCACTTGCAGCAACGGCATTTGCGCCAACTCGCCGATGTCATAACCGGCAAAGGTCACCGACAACGCCTCGCGCTTCAGGCGCTTGCCGTCGCACAGCGGGCAAGGGCTGCCGAGCATGAATTGCGAGACGCGCTTCTTCATCAGCGCACTTTGCGAATGGGTGAACGTGTGCAGGATGTAGCGCCGGGCACCGGTGAAGGTGCCCTGGTAACTCGGCTCCATGTTGCGCTTGAGCGCGACTTTGGTTTCTTCGGGTGTGAGCCCGGCATACACCGGAACGGTCGGGGTTTCTTCGGTGAAAAGAATCCAGTCGCGGAGCTTTTTCGGCAGGTCGCGCCAGGGTTTATCGACGTCGTAGCCCATGGTCACGAGGATGTCCCGCAGGTTCTGTCCTTGCCACGCCGTGGGCCAGGAAGCGACCGCGCGCTGGCGAATGGTCAGGCTCGGGTCCGGGACCATCAGCGCTTCGGTGACTTCATAGACCCGGCCCAAACCATGACATTCAGGGCAGGCGCCCTGGGGCGTGTTCGGTGAAAAGTCTTCGGCGTAGAGCATCGGTTGCCCCGGCGGATAGCTGCCGGCGCGCGAATACAGCATGCGGATCAGGCTCGACAACGTGGTCACGCTGCCCACCGAAGACCGCGTGCTCGGCGTGCCCCGTTGTTGTTGCAAGGCGACCGCTGGCGGCAGGCCTTCGATGGAGTCGACATCCGGCACACCGACCTGGTCGATCAGACGCCGCGCATACGGCGCCACGGATTCGAAATAACGGCGTTGCGCTTCGGCGTACAGGGTCGAAAACGCCAGGGATGACTTCCCGGAACCGGAGACGCCGGTGAACACCACCAGCGCATCACGGGGGATATCGACGTCGATGTTCTTGAGGTTGTGCTCACGGGCCCCGCGTACCCTGACCATGCCGGAAGGAGGATTGGAGGTGCGTTTGGAGGTCATCAGGTGGCCTTGATCAGAAGGTTCGAAGGATTGCCAGGAATTTACGCGAATCCAATTGTAGGAGCCGGCTTGCCGGCGATAGCGGTGTATCAGGCGATATCTTTATCGGCTGGGAGGACGCCATCGCCGGCAAGCCGGCTCCTACAAGGGATCGGGATTCAGCCGTTGAGGACGGTGCGGACCATTCGGGTCAGCGCCTCGGGACCATAGGGTTTGCTCAGCAAAAAAGTGTCGGGGCTGAGCTGGTGATTGCGCGAAATAATGTCACGAGTGTGGCCGGACGTGAACAGTACGGCCACCGGTGGCGTTTGCACTTTGGCCCAGGCGGCAAGGTCCGAGCTTTTGATCAGGCCGGGCATGACCACGTCGGTAAAAATCAGCTGAACCACCACGCCGTCGAGCAACATCTGCATGGCGGCATCACCGTTGGCGGCGGTCAGAACCTGATAGCCCTCCTCGCTCAATAATTCCACCGCCGAAGCGCGCACCGCTTCATTGTCCTCGACCACCAAAATGGTTTCATGCCCACCGCGTTGCTGCGTGTCATGGGTCGCTGTTTCACTGAGCAACGGGCGCAGGCTGCGCGGAAAATACAGCTGCACCCGAGTGCCCTGTCCTTCGACGCTGGACATCTCGATGTGCCCGTCACTCTGTTTGACGAAACCGAACACCATGCTCAACCCCAACCCCGTACCCTGACCATCGGCCTTGGTGGTGAAAAACGGTTCAAACGCTTGCGCGAGCACTTGCGGTGGCATACCAAGGCCGGTATCCGCCACGGCAACGCGCACGTAATCGCCAGGCGAAATACCTTTGCCCGCGCAAAACTTGCGGTCGAGGGTAACGTTCTCGGCGCTCAATTCAATGGTGCCTTCGCCCGCCATCGCGTCACGGGCATTGATCGCGAGATTGAGAATGGCGTTTTCCAGTTGGTTGCGATCAACGTTGATGTACCAGGACGCTTGAGGCAATCGCACATCGATCTGGATGGTTTCGCCCAACGCCCGTTGCAGCAGCTCGCCCAGGCCTTCGAAGATCTGCCGTGGGTCGCAGACCGCCGGCGACAACGGCTGACGGCGGGCGAAGGCGAGCAATTGCGAAGACAGTTTCGCGCCCCGCTCCACCGCCGCAATCGACGCCGAGACCCGACGCTGCACGTTGGCATTGTCCGGTTCATGCCGCGCCAGCAGGTGCAGGTTGCCGGCGATCACTTGCAGCAGGTTATTGAAGTCATGGGCCACGCCCCCCGTGAGACCGCCAATGGCTTCGAGCTTCTGCGACTGGCGCAGTTGCTCTTCCGCCGCCAGCCGCGCTTCGACTTCGTCGGCGACGCGCTGCTCCAGGTTTCGGGTGAATTTGAGCAGGGACTCTTCGGCGGTCTTGCGTTCGTGGATGTCGATCAACACGCCGGGAAAGCGGAACGGCTCACCCTGTTCATCGAATTCGCAGCAACCGCTGGCCTGCACCCACAGGTAACTGCCGTCGGGACGCAGGACCCGATATTCGGCGTTGAAAGGCTCACCGGTGGTGATGGATTGATTGACTTGCTCATTGACCCAACTGCGGTCGTCGGGATGAATCCGCGCTTCGGCGAATTCCGTTGGCAGGTTGCCCAGGTCATGCTCGGCCGGGAAGGAAAAGGTCCGGGCAAAGCGTTCATCGCCGGAAAGCCGATTGCCTTTGATGTCCCAGACGAACGAGCCGAGCAAGGCACCGGCATTCAACGCCAGGCGCACCCGTTCATTGTCAGCGTGGTAGGCGTCTTCGGCCTCCTGGCGCCGGCGTTCGGAGATCACATGCTCCGTGGTTTCGACCACCATCGCCATGACCCCGGCCGGCGTCCCTTCGTCATTCGCCACCGGGCTGTAATAGAGGTCCAGCCAGACGTTTTCGGGGACGCCGTCGCGCAACAGCACCAGCTCTTTGTTGCGATAGGACAACGTGCCACCCGCCAGGCAAGTGTCGACCACGTGACGATTGAATTCGGCGACTTCCGGCCAGCCCAGCTCCACCGGGGAGCCCAACAGATAAGGATGTCGGCCACCGGCGAACGACGAGTACGCATCGTTATAGATCATGTAGCCGGGGCGGCCCCAGAGCATCACCATCGGCAGCGGCGACGCGAGCAGCAATTGCACCGCGCTGCACAGGCTGGCGGGCCAGGTCTCCAGGCTTCCCAGTTCAGTGCGACGCCAGTCGAACGCACGGATGCGTCCGGCCATTTCACCGTTCCATCCAGCACACCCGTGGCTATCGTCTAGAAACTGCATCGACTGGCTCTGTGTCCTGTGATTGGCGCCCGTTTGTTTCGAGCACTGCGGATGCCAATGGTTTCATAGAGGTTAGCTGATTCTGACGGCAATCTTTGCCCACCACAGATCCCTGTGGGAGCGAGCCTGCTCGCGATGAGGGCGTGACACTCGACATCTTCATCGACTGTTGCACCGCTATCGCGAGCAGGCTCGCTCCCACAGGTGGCAATTCCGGTTTCAGGTTTTGTGGCTACACCTCGATCAGGTGTTTGAGCGGGTGATACCCCGTTTTCAACGTGGCGGCGACGTCCAGGATCGCCTTCTCGATGCCGTTCAAATGGATGCAGGTCAGTTCGATGGCGGCGCTCTGGTTGCCGGCCTCGATGTACTCGATCAGGCGCAGGTGCTCATCGTCGCGGCAGGCTTCGTGGCTGTCGTCGTCCAGCGCGGCGGCGTACAGCGAGGCGCGGGAGATCAGTTTGCGGAACCAGTCCAGCAACACCGGGTTGTTCAGGCTTTGCGCGAGTTTGATGTGGAACTCGCCGAGCAGATGGATCAGCCGTTCATGGTCGCCGTTGCGGTGCGCTTCATCCTCGAGCAACAGGTGATCGCGCAGGTCCCGGGTCACGGCGGTGTCACGACGCCGGCAGAGCTCGGTGACGATGCCGATCTCGATCAGGCGTCGCGTTTCAAACAGCGAACGGATCTCTTCATCGCTGGGCAACGACACCGATGCACCCTTATTGGGCTCGGTCGTCACCAATCCATCCGCCTCCAATTGCTTGAGCGCGGCACGAACCGACGTTCGGCTGACATTAAAAAGTTCGGCCAGCGAAGTCTCCCCAAGCTTCATGCCAGGACGCAGCGAACGCTTGCTGATCGCCTCGTAAACCCCTTGGTAGACGCGGTCGACCGTGGTCTCGAGTTTCTTCTCGGTCATTTCAACACTCCTTTAGCGCTAAACAACCGGCCCCAGGCGATGAGCAGCCTTTGAAAAAGGGGGTTGCACGAGCAGATTAATCCGGTTATTTGTAGATTGCATCCATATATTGCATACAATAATTAGAGGATTGCACCATTATGGGTCAACCAATAGCTATCGAAGTGCGTAACGTCTCCAAGCGGTATTCCGACGATCCGGGGCTGGCTCCAGCCCTCGACAACGTGTCAGTCGACATTGCCGACAACGAATTCTTCACCCTGCTCGGCCCTTCCGGCTGTGGCAAGACCACCCTGCTGCGCACCATCGCCGGTTTCGAACACGTCAGCGATGGCGAGATCCGTCTCGCCGGCGAACCGGTCAACGACCTGCCGCCGTTCAAGCGCCGGGTCAATACCGTCTTCCAGAGCTATGCGCTGTTTCCGCACATGAGCGTCGCGCAGAATATCGCCTTCGGGCTCGAGATGCAGGGCCTTGATCACAAGGTTATTCCTCGGCGTGTCGATGAGATGCTGGCGCTGGTGCAAATGCAACACCTGGCCAGACGCAAACCCGCCGAGTTGTCCGGTGGCCAGCAACAACGCGTGGCTCTGGCGCGCGCCCTGGCGCCAAAACCGAAAGTGTTGCTGCTCGACGAACCCCTGTCGGCGCTCGACCTCAAGCTGCGTAAAGAGATGCAGGTCGAACTCAAGCGCGTGCAGAAGGAAGCCGGGATCACCTTCATTTTCGTCACCCACGATCAGGAAGAAGCCCTGACCCTGTCTGACCGCATTGCCGTGATGTCCGCCGGCAAGATCCTGCAGATCGGCACACCCAACGATATTTACGAACGGCCGCAACATCAGTTCGTCGCCCAGTTCATCGGCGACATCAATTTCCTGCCCGGTCATCTCAAACGCGGCCAGCAGAACGAAAAACTCTTCGTGCCCAGCGGCATGCCGGTGGAGATCCCCTGCCCGGCCCAGGGTTTCGACGGCAACAACGTGCAACTGGCGTTCCGCCCGGAGCGCTCGCAACTGGTCGACGTCGGGCAGCCTCATCACCTGCGCGGTGTGATCGAAGCGGTGTTGTATGTCGGCACCGCGACGCTTTATCAGTGCCGCTTGAACAACGACATCAAGGTCATGTTGCGCGAGAACAACGAAGGCCTGAACCGTGGCCGGGTGGTCGGTGATCGTGTCGCGGTCAATCTGCCGCCCCACGCCTGCCTGTTGATGGAGGCCTGAGATGAGCGTCAGCAGCACTTCCCCCGCTCTCAACCGTGCGCTGTTGCTCAGCCCGGTGGTTCTGACTTTGCTGGCACTGATCGCGATTCCGCTGGGCATCATGGGCTACATCAGCCTGTTGCCGCGCAACGTCTACGGCGGCGTCGACTGGCAAGCCAACTGGCAATTGCAAAGCTACGTGCAGCTGTTTTTCCAGGAAGGATTCGACGGTGAACTGGAGCTGAACTGGGTCTACGCCCAAGCCTTGTTGCGCTCGGTGTTCCGGGCCGGCGGCACGACGTTGTTGTGTTTCCTGTTCGGTTTCCCGGTGGCGTTGTGGATGTCGAGCCTGACCCCGCGCCGGCGCAACCTCATGGTCTTGCTGATCACCATTCCGTTCTGGACCAACCTGCTGATCCGCAACTACGCGTGGCTGATCATCCTGCGCGAACACGGTTGGGTCGCGCAGAGCCTCAACACGCTGTTCCCGCAGGCGGGCGGCATCACCCTGCTCTACAACGACTTCGCCGTCAGCGTCGGGCTGGTTTATAGCTTCCTGCCGTTCATGATTTTGCCGATCTATTCGACCCTGGAAAAACTCGACTGGCGCCTGGTGGAAGCGGCCTACGACCTGGGCGCCAACCGCTGGCACGCGCTGAAGCGAATCATCCTGCCGCTGTCGATGCCCGGCGTGATTGCCGGCGCGCTGCTGGTGTTCGTGCCGAGCCTCGGCGCCTTCATCACCCCGGCGATTCTCGGCGGCGGCAAGACGCTGATGATCGGCAACCTGATCCAGCAACAGTTCGGCACCGCGCGCAACTGGCCGCTGGGCAGTTCGCTGTCGTTCCTGTTGCTGGGGATTCTGCTGCTGTCGCTGGTGGGTTACGCCCTCTATAGCCGCAGCGCCGCCAAAACTCTACGTCGGGGAGCCACCGCATGATCGCCCTGCACCTGAAAAAACTGCCGCTGACCCGCGAAGTCAGCCTGCTGATCCTCGCGTACCTGTACGTACCGATCTTCGTGCTGATCGCCTACAGCTTCAACGCCAACCGCTCGGCGACGGTGTGGACCGAGTTTTCGTTCGCCTGGTACGGGCGGATTCTGGCCAACCCGTCGATCCAGACCGCAGCGCTGAACTCGATCATCGTCGCCAGCATCGCCACGGTCTGCGCCACGGCCATTGCGCTGCTCGCGGCGCTGGCGACTTACCGGCCGTTCTACGGACAGAAAATGGTCGAGGGCGGGATCAACCTGCCGCTGATCCTGCCGGAGATCGTCACGGCGGTGGCCACCCTGCTGCTGTTCATGGCGCTGGGGATCAAGCTCGGTTTGCTGACGGTGATTGTCGCGCACGTCGGCTTCTGCATTCCCTTCGCGTACCTGCCGATTCGCGCGCGGCTCAATGATCTCGACAAAAGCCTGCTGGAGGCGGCGAACGATTTGTACGCCAACCCGTGGCAGGTGTTTCGCCGGGTGACGTTACCGCTGTTGTGGCCGGCGGTTTTGTCCGGTTCGGTGCTGGCGTTCGTGGTCAGCCTCGACGATTTCATCATGACGTTCTTTGTCGCCGGGCCGGGTTCGACGACCTTGCCGGTGTACATCTTCTCGGCGATCAAGGCCGGCGTGACGCCGGAGATCAACGCGATCTCGACCCTGATGCTGGTGATTTCCATCGTGCTGGTGGTGCTGGCCTTCTGGCTGGGACAGCGCGGCAAAAACCAATAAATCCTGGAGCGCACAAAAACATGAAAATGAAAAAACTGTGTTTCGCCGTCACCGGTCTGGCCCTGAGTTGCTTCACCGCGTTCGGCGCACAGGCCGCCGAGCCCAAGGAGCTGTTTTTCTACAACTGGACCGATTACTACCCGGTGGACCTGCTGGCCAAATTCGAAAAGGAGACCGGCATCAAGGTCACCATGGACGGTTACGACAGCAACGAAACCCTGCTCGCCAAATTGCAGGCCGGTGGTGCGGCGTATGACGTGATCGTGCCGTCGCAGTCGATCATGCGCACGCTGATCAATCAGAACCTGCTGCTGGAAATCGACGCATCGACCCTGCCCAATTTCCAGCACGTCAAACCGGCGTTCCGCGACCCGAGCTTCGACCCCGGTCGCAAGTTCTCGGCGCCGTACCTGTGGGGCACCACCGGGTTTTCCTATGACAGCGCACGCGTGCCGGGCGGCAAACTGGACGATTCGTGGAAGGAATTCTTCGAGCCACGCAAGGAACTGCAAGGCCAGCTCGCCGCGCTCGACACCTCCAGCAGCGTGATCAACGCCGCCAGCCACTATCTCAACGTCGACGAATGCAGCGAAAACCCGCAGGACGCCAAGCGCATTCTGGAACTGCTGCAAAAGCAGAAACCGTTCCTGAAGATGTACAGCTCGGATAACACCGTCGACCGCATGGCCTCCGGTGAAGTGATCATGATGCAGAACTGGAACGGCTCCACCGCCCGGGCCACGTTGCAGAAGAGCAGCATCAAGTACGTGTATCCGCGTGAAGGCCTGGCGATGTTCCAGGACAACTTCGCCGTACCGAAAAGCGCCCCGCACCCCGGCAACGCGAAGATCTTCATCGACTGGATGATGAAACCGGAAAACGCCGCCGCCGTGTCCAATGCGATCGCCTATGCCAACGGCATTCAAAGCGACAAATTGATCGACGCCAAATGGCGGGTGATGGACGCGATCAACATGCCCGACGAGTTCGCCTCGCGCCTGCGCCCTGAGAAAGAGTGCAGCAACAAGGCGCGGGAGCTGCAGGACCGGATCTGGTCGAAGCTCAAGGGCTGATCCGAGACCGCGTCGCGGCCATCGCCAGCAAGCTGGCTCCTACAAGGATTTTGCGTTCGCCGCGCCCCCTGTAGGAGCTGGCTTGCCAGCGATGAGGCCCTCCAATACACCACAAAGCTTGAGGTTTGAAATGAATCACCCCCGCTGGCTACGCAACGTGCGGCCCTACGGTTCCACCGCTGAAGACCTGCTGATCGAAAACGGCCTGTTCAAACAACGCCGCCCGGCATCGTCCGCGCCGCTGACCGCCACCGACATTGACGGCCAGAACCAGCTCCTCACCCCGGCCCTGGTGGAAAGCCTCGTCCACCTCGACAAAACCCTCTGGGGCCAACCCTGGCGCCCGAACAGCGCCGGGCCGACGCTCAAGGACTACATCGCCAACGAGCGCCGCGTGCTGCGTGAAGTTCAGAGCCCCATCGCCGAACGTGCCGGCGCCCTGCTGGAAAACTGCATCGCCCGTGGTTCGCTGACCATGCGTTGCCACGTCGACATCGACCCGGATTTCGGCCTGCGTCATGTCGAAGCCATGCAACAACTGCGCGAACGCTACCGCGACCTGATCGACCTGCAACTGGTGGTATTCCCGCAAACCGGCCTTATCAGTCGCCCGGGCACCGCCGAGCTGATGCGCGAGGCCATGGCCCTGGGCGTGGAAAACGTCGGGGGCCTCGACCCGTGCGGCATCGACAACGACCCCGTCGCCCAACTCGACTTCGTGTTCAAACTGGCCAGCGAATTCGACCGTGGCGTCGACATTCACCTGCACGACAAAGGTGAACTGGGCCTGTGGCAAATCGCGCTGATCGCCGATTACACCGAGCATTTCGGGCGCCATGGCCGAGTGATGATCAGCCACGCCTATTGCCTCGGGATGTTGCCTTGGAGCCAGGTCAAACCCGTGGCCGAACGCTTGGCGGCGTTGGGCATTTCGTTGATGAGTTCGGCACCGGCCGATTGTGCGGTGCCGCCGTTCCTGGCGTTGCGCGAGGCCGGGGTCAACGTGTGCCTGGGCTCGGACGGCATCCGCGACGCCTGGTCGCCCATGGGCAACGGCGACATGCTGGAACGGGCGATGCTGCTGGCGTTCCGTTTCGACTTGAACAAGGACGAGGAACTGGCGGCGGCGTTTGCAGCGGCGACGGTGAATGGTGCGCTGGCGTTGGGCTGCGAGGATTATGGCGTGGAGCTCGGTCAACCGGCGGACTTCCTGTTGATGCCGGTGCAGACGCTGGGTGAAGCCGTGGTGTCGCGGCCGCTGCGACAGGTCTATCGGCGCGGCGAGCTGATTGCCGCAGGTGGTCGACTGCTGGAAAGCCGGTTGTGAAGCGCATCGGCCTGAAAAGCAGCTGCGTGGTCGGCTTCGACGGCACGCAGCATGTGCTGTGGCGCGACGGCGAAGTGGTGTTCGAGGGCTCGCGCATTGTGTTTGTCGGGCGCGGTTATTCGGGGCCGGTGGATCAGTGGATCGATTACGGCAACGCGTTGATCGGTCCCGGCTTCATCGATCTGGATGCACTCGGCGACCTCGATTCCACGGTGCTGACGCTGGACAACGGCGATGAGCGCGACATGGGGCGGATGTGGTCCGAGGACTATCTGGCAGCCGGTGCGCGGGAGAGTTACAGCGCGGACGAAGAAGTCTTCAAATACCGCTACGCCTTCACGCAACTGATCCGCAACGGCATCACCACCGCCATGCCGATCACCTCGATGTATTACCGCGAGTGGGCCGAAACCTACGACGAATTTGCTGCGGTGGCCGGCGTGGCGGCCGAGCTGGGACTGCGGACTTACCTCGGGCCCTGCTACATGAGTGGCATGAGTTATTGGCGCGCCGATGGCAGCCTCGGGCATCACTGGGATGAAGCACGGGGCTTGGCCGGGCTCGACGCTGCGGCCCGTTTTTTCCAGGATTTCGACGGTTCACATGACGGTTTGATTCGCGGCGCGCTGCTGCCGGATCGCATCCAGACCTGCACCCCGGCGCTGTTGCAACGCACCGCCGCGCTGAGCCGCGAGCTGAATGCGCCGATGCGCTTGCATTGCTGTCAGGGTCTCGGCGAAGTGGCGATGGTCGAGCAGTTGCGGGGTGTTTCGCCGCTGGCCTGGCTGGAGCAGTTGAACCTGCTGACCCCTCGCAGCCTGCTGCCCCACGGCATTTACACCCAAGGTGATGCAGACCTGCAACGGCTGGTGGATGGCGGCGCGAGCCTGGTGCATTGCCCGGTGGTGTTTGCCCGGGACGGCGAAGCGCTGAACTCGTTCGGACGCTATCGGGCCAAGGGCATCAACTTTGCGCTGGGCACCGACACCTGGCCGGCGGACCTGCTGGAGAACATGCGTCAGGGGTTGAACATCGCTCGCTTGATGGAGGGCGGCGGTTCGCTGACCAGCGCCCTGGATTTTTACAACGCGGCCACACTCGGGGGCGCCAAGGCGTTGGGGCGTGACGACATCGGTCGTCTGGCACCGGGAGCCAAGGCCGACATCACGGTGTTCAACCTTCGCGGTCTGCACCTCGGGCCGCTATTCGACCCCTTGAAAAACCTGGTGCTCGCCGGACGCGGTGATGACTGCATCGCCAGCTACATCGACGGCCGCTGCGTGATGCAGGACAGGCAGGTTCAAGGCGCCGACTACCCCGCCCTGCAACGCCAGGCCCAACGACAATTCGAAACACTGATGCGCAGCCACAGCGACCGGGCCTTCGGTCGACCGGACTGGAAAAGCCTGTTCAAACCGGCCATCCCGTTCGCCGATGACTACAGCGCACAAGCGCCGCTAAGCGCGATTGATCCCCTTCCTTAGAGATTTCTGCCCATGCAAAGCTTCGACTTCAGCACCCTCAGTGCGCGGGACAAATACAAGATTCTGATCGGCAGCGTAGTGCCTCGGCCCATCGCGCTGGTCACCACGGTTGATGGCGAAGGACGGATCAACGCCGCGCCGTTCAGCTTCTTCAATGCGCTGTCCGCCGACCCGCCGATCCTCGCACTGGGCGTGGAAAACTATGGGGACCAGAGCCCCAAGGACACCACGCGCAATATCCAGCTCAATCAGGAATTCACCGTCAACATCGTCAGTGATGCGCTGGTGGAAGCGATGAATGTCTGCGCCGTGCCTTTCGCTCCCGGGTTCGACGAACTGACCGCCGCCGGACTCACTGCGATTCCCGGCACCACGGTCAAATGCCCGCGGATCGGCGAGGCGCCCGTGGCGCTGGAATGCCGACGGATGATGGCGCTGTCCATCGGGCAGTCGCGGGAAATCATCTTCGGCGAAGTGCTGATGGCGCATGTGCGGGATGAACTGATCGACCCGAAAACCCTGTACATCGATCAGCTGGGGCTTGATGCGATCGGGCGAATGGGTGGGCATGGGTATGCGCGCACGCGGGATTATTTCGATTTGCCGACCCGGTCGTTGCAAGCGTGGACGGATGCGCCGGGCGGTGGCGAGCGGTTTTGGCCAGAGGCTAAATAGTCAGAGAATCACCACGACCTGTAGGAGCCGGCTTGCTGGCGATGGCGTCATCATGGCCACCACCGCTTCGCCAGCAAGCCGGCTCCTACAGGTTCGGTGTTGTTCAGAAAATTAACGGCATGATCCTTCAGTGGAAATCCCGGCTGCGTACGTTGATGCCATCCAGTAGCGGACTCAGGTCGCTCAAGCGTCCGGCAATCAAATGCCGCACCTCGCCTTCCTTCTCCCAGCGCCCGTCGACCTTGAGCAACTGCGAGCCGACCAACACCTGCCGTTGCCGGTCGGCCAGGTCGCGCCAGACCACCACGTTGACGTTGCCGAACTCGTCTTCAAGGGTGACGAAAGTCACGCCACTGGCCGTGCCCGGACGCTGCCGACCGGTCACCAGCCCGGCGACGCTGACCGGGCGGCCATGCTCGACGTCCAGCAACTCCCGCGAACTGCGACAGCGCCGGGCTTTCAACTCACCCCGCAACAAGGCCAGTGGATGCGGGCCGAGGGTGGTGCCGAGACTGTTGTAATCCGCCAGCAGGTCTTCGCCCACCGTGGGTTTGGGCAATGCCACCGCGTCCTCTTCCTGGCTCGGCAAACCGGCGAACAAGCCCAATTGCTTCTGCACCCCCGCCACTTCCCAGCGTGCTCGATGACGATCACCGGCCAGCCCACGCAACGCGCCGGCATCGGCCAATTGCTCCTGCGCACGGGCATCGAGCCGCGCCCGTTCGCCGAGGTCGGCGATATCGATAAACGCCCCCTTGGACCTCGCGGCTTCGATACGCCGCGCATCGTCTTCACGAAAACCCTTGATCATCCGCAGCCCCATGCGAATTGCCGGCTGCGCACCGATGACGGGTTCGAGGCTGCAATCCCAGTCACTGGCACGCACGTCCACCGGGCGGATCTGCAAATGATGCCGGCGCGCATCCTGCAGAATCTGGTCCGGGCTGTAGAACCCCATGGGCCAGCTGTTGATCAGCGCACAGGCGAAGGCCGCCGGCTCGTGGCATTTCAACCAGCAACTGGCATAGGTCAGCAAGGCAAAACTGGCGGCGTGGGACTCGGGAAATCCGTAGCTGCCGAAGCCTTTGATCTGCTCGAAAATCTGCGCGGCGAATTCGGGTGTGTAGCCGTTTTTCTTCATTCCGGCGGCCAGGCGATCCTTGTGTGGTTCCAGTCCGCCATGGCGTTTCCAGGCGGCCATGGAACGGCGCAATTGATCGGCTTCACCGGGGCTGTAGTCGGCAGCAACGATGGCGATCTGCATCACCTGCTCCTGGAACAGCGGCACGCCGAGCGTGCGCTTGAGTACCGCTTCCAGCTCTGGAGACGGGTAAGTCTCGGGCTCCTGTTTGTTTCGCCGCCGCAGGTACGGGTGCACCATGCCACCCTGGATCGGCCCCGGCCTGACGATCGCCACTTCGATCACCAGGTCATAAAACTTCCGGGGTTTAAGCCTCGGCAGCATCGACATCTGCGCCCGGGACTCGATCTGGAACACGCCGATGGTGTCCGCATGACCAATCATGTCGTAGGTTTGCGGGTCTTCGGACGGGATCGTCGCCAGGCTTAAATCAAGGTTGCGGTGCCGTCGCAGCAGATCAAAGCAGCGGCGGATGGCGCTGAGCATGCCCAGCGCAAGAATATCGACCTTGAGCAAACCGACCGCGTCCAGATCGTCCTTGTCCCACTGGATGATGGTGCGCTCGGCCATGGCGGCGTTTTCCACCGGCACCAGACTGTCCAGCGGTTGCTCGGAAATGACGAAACCGCCCGGGTGCTGGGACAGGTGCCGGGGAAAACCGATCAGTTGCCCGGTCAGGCTCAGCACCCGGCGCAACACCGGGCTCTCGGGATCGAAACCGCCTTCATGCAGGCGCTCCACCGGTGGTGTTTCATCACTCCAGTGGCCGCAGCAATCGGCCAGGGCATTGATCTGGTCCGGCGGCAAACCCAACGCCTTGGCCACATCGCGTACCGCGCCGGCCGCGTGGTAGGTGCTGACCACCGCCGTCAACGCCGCACGGGTCCGGCCATAACGCTGGAACACGTACTGCAAGACTTCTTCGCGTCGCTCGTGCTCAAAATCGACGTCGATGTCCGGCGGCTCGTTGCGCTCTTTGGAGAGAAAGCGCTCGAACAACAGCGTGGTGCGATCCGGATCGATTTCCGTGATTCCCAAGGCATAACACACCGCCGAGTTGGCGGCTGAACCACGGCCCTGACAGAGGATTTTTTGCTCACGAGCAAACCGGACGATGTCGTGAACCGTCAGGAAGTAACTTTCGTAGCCCAGTTCGGCAATCAGCTCCAGTTCCTTGTCGATCTGTTTGAGCACCTTGGCTTGCGGGCCTTTTGGCCAGCGCCATGTGATCCCCTCTTCGGTCAAATGACGCAACCAGGACGAGGCCGTCTGGCCTTCGGGCACCAGTTCGCGGGGATACTGATATCGCAACTGGCCAAGGTCAAAGGTGCAACGCCGGGCGATGGTCAAGGTTTCATCGAGCAATGCTTGCGGGTAGATCGATTGCAACACGTCGAGGCTGCGCAGGTGCCGCTCGCCGTTGGGGTGCAGGCGCAACCCGGCCTCGGCCACCGGCAGGTGATGACGGATTGCGGTCATGGTGTCCTGCAAGGCGCGCCGCCCACGCGTGTGCATGTGCACATCGCCGCTGGCCACTGCCGGGATTCGCAGCTCCCTTGCCAACGTCATCAGCGCACTCAATCGCCCGGTATCGTCCTGGCCGCGATGTAACTGGACCGCCAGCCACAGGCGTTCGGCGAAGGCTTGCTTCAGCCAGTGACCGGTTTGAAAATCATCCGGCGCATCCGGCACCCACAACGCCAACAGCCCCGGCAAAGGCGCGCTGAAATCCTCCCGCAACACCTGATACCGGCCTTTCTGCGAGCGACGCCGCGCCCGGGTAATCAGCCGGCACAGGTTTTGGTAACCCTCAAGGCTCTCCACCAGCAGCACCAGTTTCGGACCGTTCTCGATGCGTACTTCGCTGCCGATGATCAGTGGCAGCTCCACGGATTTGGCCGCTTGCCAGGCGCGGACAATGCCCGCCAGCGTGCATTCGTCGGTGATCGCCAGCGCCTGATAGCCCAGCTTTTTCGCCCGCTGAAAAAGTTCGAGGGCGCTGGAGGCGCCACGCTGGAAACTGAAGTTCGACAGGCAGTGCAGCTCGGCATAATCAATGCTCATGCGAACCACCCCTGCAACCACAACGGGCCGTCCTCACCGACCGTACGATAGGCCCAGCCCTGTTGGCCGGAACGGGTTTCGATCAGGTAGTAGTCGCGGCGCACGTCGGCGCCGTCCCACCAACCGGACTCGATGCGCTCCGGGCCCATAAGGATGCGCGTCGAACCTTCGTGTACCGCTTGCGGCTCCGTCAGCAACCAGCCCGGACGCTGCACGCCAGGCATCACCGCGCAGCGCTGGCTCTCGGCACTGGCCTGCCACGCGCACTCCGGCCGGTGATCGGCCTGGAACCGCAAGCCCTGCACCGCGTCATCCCCCAGCCGCGCGCGCAAGCGTTCGCGCAGTTGCTCCCAGGGCAAGGACTGCTGCGGGCGATCATCGAACAGTTCCTGATACTGCGGAACGAAGGCCGGCAAGTCTTCGGCGCGCAAACGAAACCCGCGCACCGGCGCCTCGACCTGAACCTGTTCCAGCCGCCCTCGGGCCAGTTCGAAGAGCATCGCCGGATCGCGCTCGGCGCTGAGCAGGCCGACCTTGATCACGCTGTCCGGCAAGCCGGCATGTTCCAGATGCAGGTCAAAACGCTGCACACCGCTGTCGCGACCGCACAGGAACGCCGACAGATCGCCGGTCAGCCGGCGTAACGGAAACAGCAGCGCCTGATGGGATTGCACGTCGAAATTGAGCTCGATGCGCACATCGAAGCGGTCCGGCGGCAGGTAGAACGCCAACGCCAGCCGTCGTTCGCCAGACAGCGCGTCCAGGTGCTTGAGCACCTGGGCCTCGAAACGCCGCGCCAGACTCTGTCGCGGTAACGCCTGCACCTGGCTCAAGGTGCGCAACCCCATACGCGACAATGCCGTGGCCACCGCTGGCTCCAGAGCGATCCGGTCGACAGGCAATTGCCCCAGATGATGCTGCAAGGCTTGAGCGTCCGGCACCACCAGACCGTCATACGCATTGGCCAATACCCGCGCCGCCACCGGGTTGGGCGCGGCAACAATCCGATGACGAAAGCCCAGTTCGCCGAGTTCGGTGCGCAAGCGCGCTTCGAATTGCGGCCAGTCGCCAAACAATCCCAGGCTGGACTCGATTTCAAACACCACCGCACGCGGGTAATGCACGCTGACCTGGGAGCTGAAGCGGTAGGCCCAGGCCGCGAGAAACTGCTGCCAGTGCTCGATCTCGGCGGCGTCGTATTCCGCCGTGACAAAGTCTTTGCTCAAGGCCTGCGCGGCAGTCATCGACATGCCGGGGCGCAAGCCCAGCGCCCGCGCCGAAGCGTTGACCGCCTGCAACACCCGACGCTGCGCCGGACCGGTCAGCAGCGCCAGCGGCTCATCGGGATCGGGGCGCTGACGCAGTACCGCGTCCAGCGCCAATTGCGGGAAGAGAATGCACACCCAGCGCATGGCAACCTCAATGCCCCACAGGGAAGGCAATCGGCGCCGAGCGGGCCAACCCGCCCCGGCACTTGAGCACGCGCAATTGCGCAGGCCTGGCATCGATGGCGATGCGCAGCGCGGCCGGTGACGGGTTGATCGCTTCATGGATCGAGCGGTAGGCGAATGCCAGGGTCGAGCCGGTTTCCGCCGCCACCTGCAAGCGCCGCAAGGCGCGGTCATCCGCCTTGTGCGGCCAGCACAGCACTGCGCCGCAACTGCCCGAACGCAGGCATTGTTCCGCCGCCCACAGCGCATCACGCTCGCTGGCCTGGATGATCGATAACTGGCGCAGATCAACCCCGGCGTTCTGCCAGGCTTGCGGATACGGCACGTACGGCGGCGCCACCAGCACGATGCGCTCACCCGCCGCCGACAACCGCGCCAGCGCCGGCCACACCAGTTGCAACTCGCCGACGCCCTGCCCGGCCAGGAGGATTTCGGTCAGCGCCGCCTCCGGCCAGCCGCCAGTGGGCAACGCCGCATCCAGCGCCGCATGCCCGGTGGGTTGCGGGCTGACCGTTGGTGGCGCAGGCCGACCCTTCCAGACCTGGCCGCCATTGAACAGCGTGTCCAGCGCAACGACGGCGCCCATCACCCTTGCCTCACCAGACCGCAGAACACCCCTTCGATGGCCAGGTCCTGATCGGCCTCGACGATGATCGGCTTATAGGCCGGGTTGCGCGGCAACAGGCGCACCGCATCGCCGACCCGCTCGAAACGCTTGATGGTGACTTCGCCATCAAGCCGCGCCACGACGATCTGGCCATTGAGCGCTTCGGGATTGCGATGCACGCCCACCAGATCGCCATCGAGGATGCCGTCCTCGATCATCGAATCACCCTGGACCCGCAGCATGTAATCCGGCACCCGGGAGAAGATCGACGGGTCGAGCAGCAAGCGGCTGTGCACCTCGGCATCGGCACCGATCGGCGCCCCCGCCGCCACCCGGCCGAGGACCGGAATGTCCAGCAGCTCGGGGCGCGTCGGTTGCCCGAGCAAACGAATGCCTCGGGCCTGATGCGGATTGACCTCGATAAAACCGGCGTCGGTCAGCGCCAGCACATGCTTGCGCGCCACGCTGCGGGAGGCGAAACCAAAGGCCTCGCTGATTTCAGCGAGGCTCGGGGACTGACCGTGCTCCGCGATTCGATCACGGATAAACGTCAGGATGGCAGTACGGCGGGGAGTTAAAGTCGTCATGGAGTACATTTGTACTCTTTTGACTTTTTTATGGCAAGGCCCGCCAGTCAGCTCCCCTTTATCACGGGGCCCGGCATACCGCACATCCGGAGTCAGGCCCTACAACGTCCGCTGGCCATTGCCGATATCCTTGGCTTTCTCGATCCCCCACTCCATCGCGGCCTCCATGTCGAGAAAATGCAACGCCGGGTGATCATTCTCTTCAATGGCCGAGCCATCGGGTCGGTATACCCCGATGAACATTCCCAACGAACCGTCTCGCAGGATCTCGGCCTTGACCTTGATGCTGCAATCGTTCGACAGCGTTTCCGTATGAACCATGTGGCGCTCAGTCATCATCGCGTTCCTCCGGGTGATTGAATCCAGTAAAGGCGATCTGCCGTCCCTGTTTCAAGTTCGACCCATCCGCCAAAAGGCGTGATTTATGGGGCACAAGACAGCGGCGTAATGCCACCTATACTACAAGCCACCGCCCCCTCGGGGTCTGCAATCCCAACAATAAAAAGCAGAGGTGGAACATGGTCTGGCAGCAAATCTACGATCCGTTCGGCAACCCGGTCATTTCAACCATCATGGCAGCTGTGCCGGTCGTGGTGATGCTCGCAGCCCTGGCCTTTTTCCACATCAAGGCCCATCTGGCGGCCTTGCTCGCCCTCGCCTCAGCGCTGGTCATCGCGATTTTCGCCTTCGGCATGCCGGCGAACATGGCAGGCTCGGCCGCCCTTTACGGCGCCGCCAACGGCTTGCTGCCAATTGGCTGGATTGTGCTGAACATCATCTTCCTGCACCGGCTGACTACCGAAAACGGCTCATTCAAAGTGCTGCAGGACTCGCTGGCGCGCATTACCGACGATCGCCGCCTGCAACTGCTGCTGATTGCCTTCTGCTTCGGTGCCTTCTTCGAAGGGGCTGCCGGTTTCGGCACACCCGTGGCGGTGACCGGCGCGATTCTGATTGGCCTGGGCTTCTCGCCGCTGGCGGCGTCGGGCCTGGCGTTGATCGCCAACACCGCGCCCGTGGCGTTCGGCGCCCTCGGCACGCCGATCATTACCCTGGCCAAAGTGACCGGTCTGGACGAAATGGAACTGTCGATGATGGTCGGTCGGCAATTGCCGTTTTTCTCGGTGATCGTGCCGTTCTGGTTGATCTGGGCCTTTGCCGGGTGGCGCAAGATGCTGGAAATCTGGCCGGCCATCCTGGTCGCCGGGGTCAGTTTCGCCGTGCCACAGTTCCTGGTGTCCAACTATCACGGGCCGATGCTGGTGGACGTGATCGCCGCGCTGATTTCCATGGCCTGCCTCACCGGTTTTCTCAAGGTGTGGAAACCCGCGACCGTGCACACCTCCGCCGCGCTGTCCGGGCGCGTCGACAACTCCAAAATAGCCGAAGAACATGACGAGAAACCCATCGCCAGCGCGACCTTCGCCAGCGATGCCAAGCCTGCGGTCATGCGCGCGTGGATGCCGTGGATCATCCTCACGGTGTTCGTGTTCGCCTGGGGTACCCAAGGCTTCAAAAACCTGTTCGATACCCGCCCGGCGATTGATCCCGTGACCCACTCGGCCAAGCTCGATCCCCAAGGCAAACCGCTGCGCGAAGCGAACCCGATCTTTGCGCCGGTCGTCACCTTCGGCACGATCCACCAGCAAATCGAAAAGGTCCCGCCGGTGGTGCCTGCGCCTAAAACCGAGGACGCGGTCTACAAGTTCACCTGGCTGACCAGCACCGGCAGCGGCATCTTGCTGGCGGCGATCTTTGGCGGGCT
Organism: Pseudomonas sp. BF-R-01; assembly: GCF_019946615.1. Taxonomy (NCBI): domain Bacteria; kingdom Pseudomonadati; phylum Pseudomonadota; class Gammaproteobacteria; order Pseudomonadales; family Pseudomonadaceae; genus Pseudomonas; species Pseudomonas sp. BF-R-01. The sequence goes on along the minus strand of NZ_JAGYFX010000025.1, from coordinate 44,703 downwards.
ATTGATGGGTTACTCCATCCCGCAGTTGGTCAAACACTATCTGCGCACGATCTGGGTCGTGCGTTACTCGCTGATTACCATCGTCGCGATGCTCGCGCTCGGCTTCCTCACCCGCTATTCGGGGCTGGACGCGACCATGGGCCTGGCGTTCGCTGCGACGGGGATCTTTTACCCGATGTTCGGCACCCTGCTTGGCTGGCTCGGTGTGGCGCTGACGGGGTCGGACACGGCGTCCAACGTGTTGTTCGGCGGGCTGCAGCGGGTGACGGCTGAGCAACTGGGGCTGAGTCCGGTGTTGATGGCTGCTGCCAACAGTTCCGGTGGGGTCATGGGCAAGATGGTCGATGCGCAGTCGATCGTGGTGGCTTCCACTGCTACGCGTTGGTATGGGCATGAGGGGGAAATTCTGCGTTATGTGTTCTTCCATTCCGTCATTCTGGCGATTCTGGTGGGGGGGTTGGTGACGTTGCAGGCTTATGTGGCACCGTTTAGTCATATGGTTGTGGGTGGGCATTGAGCGCTGGGGGCATATCCGTTTCTGCGGTGATGGCGGCTGGCGGTTTCGCTCTTACAGCGAGTCACTTGGAAGAGCCCCAAGTAACCAAGGGCTCTTGCCCCTTTCGTTCGGTGGCTCGCTAATGCTCGCCATGCCCTCGCTCCGGTCCTGCTCCGTGGGCCCGCCGCCATCGGCCATCCATGGCCGGGGGCGGCTAACCCGGCATCCTTGCCGGGTTGCCCACTGCGCAGAACCTCCACTCGGCCTCTCGAGGGGGCGTGTACCGCAAAAGCAAAAACGAGGCGGCCTGCCAGCCGACCTGGCTCTTCTGACGTGTGCACACTCCCGCACTGTGGCTGCCGCACTAATTTTCGATGTTTGCACATTCCCCTGTAGGAGCCGGCTTGCTGGCGATGGCGTCCGTTCAGCCAATACATACGTTGACTGACTCACCGCTATCGTCGGAACGCCGCCCGCAGCAAGCCGGCTCCTACACGAGGATTGGGTTCACACGATTCAAAATTGTAGGAGCTGGCTTGCCAGCGATGGACGTCAACGATAACGAGGGCTGTCTGAATGAACGCGTTGCCCCGACGTTTTTCGCCGGCAAGCCGGCTCCTACAGGGAATCGCGTTTGCTTTTGATTTTCACCACTCATCAGGCCGAGCGTTAGCTCGCCTTCAGCTTTTGATCTGGCGGTACACGCCCCCTCGAGAGGCCGAGTGGAGGTTCTGCGCAGTGGGCAACCCGGCATGGATGCCGGGTTAGCCGCCCCCGGCCATGGATGGCCGATGGCGGCGGGCCCACGGAGCAGGACCGGAACGAGGGCATGCCGAGCCTAGGCGAGGCACCGAACGAAAGGGGCAAAAGCGCTTGGTTACTTGGCGCTTTTCCAAGTGACCCGCTGTAAGAGCGGAACCATAAGCAGCCATCACAAAAATAATGGATATACACACAAAGCCTAAGTAAACAGACCGCTGCCCGGCCGCACACGAACGGAGTATCGTAAAACGACCATGAACATTCTCTACGATGAACGCGTTGACGGAGCGCTGCCCGACGTCAACAAGTCAGCATTGTTGCAAGCCCTGCAAACCCGTTTGCCAGGCCTGGAAGTGCTGCATCAGCAAGAAGAACTCAAGCCATACGAATGCGACGGACTCTCGGCCTATCGCACCACGCCCCTGCTGGTGGTCCTGCCACGCCATCTCGACGAAGTACAAGGCGTGCTCCGGCTCTGCCACGAAATGCACGTGCCGGTGGTCGCCCGTGGTGCCGGCACCGGTTTGTCCGGCGGCGCGTTACCGCTGGAAAAAGGCGTGCTGCTGGTCATGGCGCGCTTCAACAACATCCTGCACATCGACCCGACCGCCCGCACCGCACGGGTCCAGCCCGGCGTACGCAACCTCGCTATTTCCCAGGCAGCAGCCCCCTTCGGCCTGTACTACGCGCCCGACCCTTCCTCACAGATCGCCTGTTCCATCGGCGGCAATGTCGCCGAAAACGCTGGCGGCGTGCATTGCCTGAAGTACGGCCTGACCGTGCACAACCTGCTCAAGGTCGACATCCTGACCGTGGACGGCGAACACCTGACATTGGGCTCCGACGCCCTCGATTCACCCGGCTTCGACCTGCTGGCACTGTTCACCGGTTCCGAAGGCATGCTCGGGGTGATCACCGAAGTCACCGTCAAACTGCTGCCCAAACCGCAGTCCGCCAAGGTGCTGCTGGCGGCGTTCGACTCCGTCGAGAAAGCTGGGCGAGCGGTAGGTGACATCATTGCCGCCGGCATCATTCCGGGCGGTCTGGAAATGATGGACAACCTGGCAATTCGCGCCGCTGAAGACTTTATCCACGCCGGCTACCCCGTGGACGCCGAAGCCATCCTGCTGTGCGAACTCGATGGCGTCGAAGCCGATGTCCACGATGACTGCGACCGCGTGCGGCAAGTGCTGGAACAGGCCGGCGCCACCGAAGTGCGCCAGGCCAGGGATGAAGCCGAACGCGTGCGTTTCTGGGCCGGACGCAAGAATGCCTTTCCGGCGGTGGGTCGGCTCTCGCCGGATTATTACTGCATGGACGGAACGATCCCGCGCCGCGAGTTGCCCGGCGTGCTGCGCGCCATTGCCGCGTTGTCCGCCGAGTATGGCTTGCGCGTCGCCAACGTTTTCCACGCCGGTGACGGCAACATGCACCCGTTGATTCTGTTCGACGCCAATCAACCGGGTGAGCTCGACCGCGCCGAAGCGCTGGGCGGCAAGATCCTCGAATTGTGCGTGAAGGTCGGCGGCAGCATCACCGGCGAGCACGGCGTGGGCCGCGAGAAGATCAATCAGATGTGCGCGCAGTTCAACGCCGATGAGCTGACGCTGTTCCATGCCGTTAAAGCCGCGTTCGATCCCGGCGGTTTGCTCAACCCCGGCAAGAACATTCCGACGCTGCACCGCTGCGCCGAATTTGGCGCCATGCACGTGCACCTGGGTCAGTTGCCCTTCCCTGATCTGGAGCGATTCTGATGCGCAGCGAACTCGATATCGATGACAGCGGCGTGCTGCTGGAGCAGGTCAATCAAGCGCTGGAAAACGCCACGCCGCTGCGCATTCAGGGCTCCAACAGCAAGGCGTTTCTGGGGCGCATCGTTGCGGGCGAAGTACTCGACACGCGCAGCCACCGAGGCATCGTCAGCTACGACCCGACCGAACTGGTGATCACCGCCCGCTGCGGCACACCCTTGTCCGAACTGGCGCACGTGTTGGATGAAGCACAGCAAATGCTGCCCTGCGAACCACCGTCCTTTGGCGACGATGCCACCGTCGGCGGGATGATCGCCAGTGGCCTGTCGGGACCGCGTCGTCCCTGGTCAGGCTCGGTGCGCGATTTCGTCCTCGGCACACGGGTCATCACGGGGCACGGCAAGCATTTGCGCTTTGGCGGCGAAGTGATGAAAAACGTCGCCGGTTACGACCTGTCGCGCCTGATGGCCGGCAGTTTCGGCTCCCTTGGGGTGATCACAGAAGTCTCGCTCAAGGTCCTGCCCAAACCACGGCAAACCCTGAGCATCAGCCTGGAAATGGATAGCGATCGTGCCTTGCTGCGTCTCGCGGAATGGGGCCAGCAGCCGTTGCCCATCAGTGCCGCGTGCCACGACGGGCAACGCCTGCACTTGCGGCTTGAGGGCGGCGAAGGCTCGGTGGCGGCGGCTCATGACCGTTTGGGCGGTGAGCTTCTGGACGCCTCGTATTGGGCGGATCTCAACGAGCACCGACTGAGTTTCTTCGACGAGGGCCAGCCACTGTGGCGCCTGTCCGTGCCGCACAACACGCCGCGGTTGTCCCTGCCCGGCCGGCAACTGCTCGACTGGGGCGGCGCCCAGCGCTGGCTCAAGTCTGACGCCGAAGCGGCGTTCATTCGCCAGGTCGTGGATGAGGTCGGCGGCCATGTAACCTGCTACAGCCATGGCCTGATCGACAGCCCGTTCCAGCCGTTGCCTGCCGCGTTGATGCGCTACCACCGCAGCCTCAAGCAACAACTCGACCCACGGGGCATTTTCAACCCGGCACGCTTGTACGCGGAGCTTTGAACCATGCAGACAACCCTGAGCGAAACCGCCCGGCAGCTGCCCCGCGCCGAAGAAGCCGAAAGCATTTTGCGCACCTGCGTGCACTGCGGCTTCTGCAATGCCACCTGCCCGACTTATCAATTGCTTGGTGATGAACTCGATGGACCACGGGGCCGCATCTACCTGATCAAACAGGTGCTGGAAGGCAACGAGGTCACGCAGAAAACCCAACAGCATCTGGACCGCTGCCTGTCATGCCGCAATTGCGAAACCACCTGTCCTTCCGGGGTCGATTATCACAACTTGCTCGACATCGGCCGGGCGGTGGTCGATGCGGCGGTGCCGCGCCCCATCGACCAACGCCTGTTGCGTGAGGGATTGCGCAGCGTCGTCCTAAATCCGGGGCTGTTCAAAGCGCTGATCAACAGCGGTCAGGTTTTTCGGGCACTGCTGCCCAACACCTTGCAGGCAAAGTTGCCTCGCCATGTTTATCTCCCCCGGCCACGCCCCACCACCCGCCATGCCCGTCAGGTGCTGATGCTCGAAGGCTGCGTACAGCCGAGCCTGTCGCCCAACACCAATGCGGCAGCGGCGCGGGTGCTGGATCGACTGGGTATCAGTGTTACTCCGTCCAGCGAAGCCGGGTGTTGCGGCGCGGTGGATTATCACCTCGACGCTCAGGCCGCCGGCCTCGACCGCGCTCGCCGCAATATCGATGCGTGGTGGCCGAGTATCGAGAACGGTGCAGAAGCCATCGTGCAAACCGCCAGTGGCTGTGGCGCCTTCATCAAGGACTATGGCCATTTACTCGAACGCGATCCGGCCTACGCCGAGAAGGCAAAAAGGGTCAGCGCGCTGGCCAGGGACCTGGTGGAAGTGTTGCGCGACGAACCGCTGGAAACACTCGGCATCCACAGTGACCAGCGTTTGGCCTTCCATTGCCCCTGCACTTTGCAGCACGCGCAAAAGCTCGGCGGCGCGGTGGAAGCGCTCCTTGCTCGCCTCGGTTTCAACCTCACACCTGTGCCCGACAGCCATTTGTGCTGCGGGTCGGCGGGCACTTATTCGATCACCCAACCCGAACTGTCCCGGCAACTGCGCGACAACAAACTGAATGCACTGGAAAGTGGCCATCCTGAAGTTATCGTTACCGCCAATATCGGCTGTCAGTCGCATCTCGACGGCGCGGGCCGAACCCCGGTCCGGCACTGGATCGAACTGCTCGACGCGGCGCTGCCCTCATCGATCACCGGAGATTCCCCATGAAAAGCAAAGCCGTCCTGAGCCAGACCGAAGTCAGCCGAATCCTCGCGGCCGCACGCACCGAAGCACAAAATAACCAATGGGCCGTGACCATCGTGATCGTCGACGACGGCGGCCACCCCCTCGCCCTCGAACGCCTCGACGGCTGCGCGCCCATCAGCGCGTACATCGCCACCGAAAAGGCGCGCACCTCGGCGCTGGGCCGGCGCGAGTCCAAAGGTTATGAAGAAATGGTCAACGGCGGGCGCTTCGCGTTTTTGTCGGCCCCCTTGCTGACATCCCTGGAAGGCGGTGTGCCGATCATCGTCGACGGTCAGGTGGTGGGTGCGGTTGGCGTGTCCGGCGTAAAAGCCGAGCAGGATGCACAAGTGGCGAGCGCCGGGGCGCAATGCCTGAAGTGAACCGTGCTCGAGGAACGTAATCAGAAGAAACAAAAAAGAGACTTACGTCTCTTTTTTTATGCGCGGCTAGAATTGATAGTTGTCGCCGCTTTTTCGAACTGACAGAGCAACCGCCCACTTCAAAGGAAGCGCAAAGATGAATCGTCTTACTGCGAAAGACTTTGCCCCTGAGCTGCTCGAACTCTACGACTACTACGCCCACGGCAAGATCAACCGGCGAGAGTTTCTCGACCGGGCGGCGTTATTCACCCTTGGTGGCCTGACCGCCAGTGCGCTCCTCGCCGCCCTGAGTCCCGACTATGCCTTGGCCGAACAAGTGGCGTTTACCGACCCGGACATCATCGCCGAGTACATCACCTACCCCTCGCCCAAGGGCCACGGGCAGGTTCGGGCCTATCGGGTGCGTCCGGCAAAAGCCACCGGCAAAGTGGCGGCCGTGGTCGTCGTGCATGAAAACCGCGGGCTCAACCCCTACATCGAAGATGTTGCCCGACGCGTGGCCAAGGCCGGGTTCATCGCCCTCGCCCCCGATGGCCTGACGTCAGTGGGCGGCTATCCCGGCAACGACGACAAAGGCCGGGAGCTCCAGGCGACCGTTGATCCTGAAAAGCTCATGAATGACTTTTTCGCTGCGATCGAGTGGCTGATGAAACACGATACGACCACCGGAAAAGTCGGCATCACCGGCTTCTGCTATGGCGGTGGCGTCGCCAACGCGGCTGCCGTGGCCTATCCCGAACTCGGGGCTGCCGTGTCCTTCTATGGCCGGCAACCAGACGCCAGGGATGTCCCCCGGATCAAGGCGCCGGTGATGCTTCACTTTGGCGAACTGGACACACGCATCAACGAAGGATGGCCCGCCTACGAGCAGGCATTAAAAGCAGCCGGCAAAACCTATGAAGCCTACATCTACCCCGGCGCCAACCACGGTTTCCATAACGATTCCACGCCTCGATTCGATGAGGCCGCAGCCAAACTTGCCTGGGAAAGGACGCTAAACTGGTTCCGGCGATACCTGTCTTAGCGCCGCAAGCAATAAGTGGTCTTGAATTTTTATTGCTGTTTCCAGGTTTTTAAAGAGTGCATCACACATGAATAACAATGATTTTCTGTCGCAACAGAAACCACCCTTCAGCATTGTCCTGGTCAACTACAAAACCATCGAAATAACCCGGATTTGCCTCGACCTGCTACATCAGCACCTGGGCGACAGCAACATTCCGGTCTGGGTGGTTGATAACGACTCGGCCGATGAAAGCACCGACTATCTGCGCACACTGGACTGGATCAACCTGATTGAGCGAAAAGCTCCCGAACCGGAACATGGTCATATCGCGCATGGCAAAGCACTCGACCTGGTGCTGGAACGGGTTGAGACCGACTTTCTGTTCCTGCTGCACACCGATACGTTTATTTTCGACAAAAATGTATTTTCAATGATGTTGAACAAGTGCATTAAAAACCCGAATGTCGTGGCCGTCGGGTGCACAGAACAACTTAACCGCGGCACCACCAGAACCCTTTGGCGCTTTAGCTCACGACTGGTAAAACATCACGTCAGACGCCTGAAACTGTCCCTGGGACTACGTTCCAGAGAGCCAAAGCCCTACAGGGAAGTATATTTGAAAAGCTTCTGTACCTTATGGAACTGCAAGCTGATGAAGCAGCACGGCATGCATTTCCTGATGGATGAGCGCGTACCTGGTTATACCCTCCAGGACCGCATGACCCAGTTGGGCTATGTTGTTGAACTGTTGTCCCCGCGCAAGATATTCAGCTACCTCGACCATATTCAAGCGGGCACTGTCGCGGCCGCTGGCGGTTATGCGACAACTCACAGACGAACGAAGATGTACAACGACATCCTTAAACGTTTGAAAGGTGACAACAACCAGGTATCGGCAGCGCGTCACAAGTAGCGCGCCCCTCTTGCAGGGAGCACTCGCAGGTTGTTATGAACAGACTATTGGAGCGGTAATGACACCGATCACTCAGACACTCCCCATCGTCACCACCCCGGAGCTGGATTTTGACCAGAACGCTGCCAGCACTTTCGGTCACTCGCTAGCCAGTACTTATGCTCAAGCCACCCCCTTCCCACACATCGTCATTGACGATTTTTTACCGCAGGACCTGATTGCGAGCATCTGCGCGCATTTTCCCGTCGAGCCAACCAACAACGAAATGCTCTATGAGCGCGGCTATAAGGGTCAGCACAAACGGCAAGTCAGCCCCAACGAATGCGATCCCTACTTGAAGACGGTTTTCAACGCCTTCAACTCGGCGCCCATGTTGCAGTTTCTTGAAAAGCTCACAGGTATCGAGGGTTTGATTCCCGATCCTTACTTTACCGGCGGCGGACTGCACGAAACGAAAAAGGGTGGGTTTCTGGGGGTGCACTCGGACTTCCGGCTCAACAAAAAGTTGAATATCGAGCGCAGACTGAATGCCATTATTTACCTGAATCAGGATTGGCAAGAGGCGTACGGCGGCAACCTGGAGCTATGGGACGTCGGGATGAAGACGTGCCTCAAGAAAGTCCTGCCGATCTACAACCGCTGTGTCATTTTCAACACCGACAAGGACAGCAATCATGGACACCCGGAGCCTCTGACGACGCCGGAACACATTACACGCCGGTCCATCGCGCTGTACTACTACACCGCAGCAACCGTGGTGGCTGATCCTGCGCAAAGAAACAAAACCCACTACAAACCAAGGCCCAAGGATCGCTTGAGCCTCAAGTACTACCTCAACAAACTCATCAAGAAAAAAAACTGACGGCACCTGCGGTTATCCGACCACATCGATCAACTGCTCGCGTTGCGCCCCCGTCAGCATCGGGCCGAAACCGGCACCGGCATTGTCCGCCATGTAACGCGGGTTGCCGGTGCCGGGGATGACGCAGGTCACTGCCGAATGCGCCAGCAAATACTTGAGCGCCAATTGTGCCCAACTGGTGACGCCGACTTGCGAGGCCCAGCCGGGCAGCGGTTTGCCCTTCAAGCGGGCAAGCAAATCACCGCCGCCAAATGGCCGGTTGCAGATCACCGCCACGCCGCGTTCGCGACACAGCGGCAGGATGCGTTTCTCGACCCCGCGATCGTCCAGCGCATAGTTGATCTGCAAGAAATCCAGTGGCTCGGCTTTGAGCACCGCTTCCACTTCCTCATATGCCGACGCGGTGTAATGGGTGATGCCGATGTAGCGAATCCGCCCTTCTTCCTTCCACTTGCGCAATGTAGGCAAATGGGTTTTCCAGTCCAGCAGGTTATGGATCTGCATCAGGTCGATCCGGTCGGTCTGCAGCAGTTTGAACGATTGTTCCATCTGCGCGATGCCTTCTTCGCGGCCACGGGTCCACACCTTGGTGGCCAGGAACGCGGGTGAACGCGGCTTGTGGATCGACAGCAGTTCGCCGATGGTCTGCTCGGCGCGGCCATACATGGGTGAGCTGTCGATCACCGTGCCGCCCTTTTCAAATAACGCGCTGAGAACGGCGGGCAGGTTTTTGTAGGCCGGATCGGCAGGTGCGACATCAAAGCCGCGATAGGTGCCCACGCCGACAAGGGGCAATGGCTCGTTGCTGGAAGGAATGGCGCGGGTCAGCATGTTCTTGCCTCCTGTTTCCTTCGACGGCGCGGTGGCTGCAAAGGCCGGATCGAAAGTGAGCACCGCCGAAGCACCGGCAGCCAGCGTGAGTATTCGTCGACGCGTGTATCCATCAGTGTGGCTCATGGTGGTGTCCTTCCACTCTTTTGCGCTTGTTGCGCGGCAAACGGCGCGATCACCAGTGTCACGAGTCCTCTGCTAGCCAAGAGAATAGCTGCCGGCGGCAATTCGTCCTTGCTTGAAATACAACGAGGTCTCAAGTGCTGGTGGGCGGCGGCAATTGCTTGGGGGTATATCCATTATTTTGGTGATGGCTGCTGGCGGTTCCGCTCTTACAGCGGGTCACTTGGAAAAGCCCCAAGTAACCAAGGGCTCTTGCCCCTTTCGTTCGGTGGCTCGCTAATGCTCGCCATGCCCTCGCTCCGGTCCTGCTCCGTGGGCCCGCCGCGATCGGCCATCCCTGGCCGTGCGCGGCTAACCCGGCATCCATGCCGGGTTGCCCACTGCGCAGAACCTCCACTCGGCCTCTCGAGGGGGCGCTCAGATCAAAAGCGGAAGGCGAGCTAACGCTCGGCCTGATGAGTGGTGAAAAGCAAAAGCGCACGCCGATCCCTGTAGGAGCCGGCTTGCCGGCGAAAAGCGTCTGGGCGACGCGTTCATTCAGACAGCCCGCGTTATCGTTGACGTCCATCGCCAGCAAGCTGGCTCCTACAAGGGAAATGCATATGCATTTGGATAAATACGATCAACTGTAGGAGCCGGCTTGCCGGCGGAAAGTGTCTGGGCAACGTGTTCATTCAGACACCCCGCGTTATCGCTGACGTCCATCGCCAGCAAGCTGGCTCCTACAAGGGAAATGCATATTCATTTGGATAAATACGATCAACTGTAGGAGCCGGCTTGCTGGCGAAAAGCGATTGGACAACGCGTTCATTCAGACACCCCGCGTTATCGTTGGCGTCCATCGCCAGCAAGCTGGCTCCTACAAGGGAAATGCATAGGTGTTTGGATAAATACGATCCCCTGTAGGAGCCGGCTTGCTGCGGGCGGCGTTCCGACGATAGCGGTGGGTCAGTCGACACATCTATCGCCTGAAAGGACGCCATCGCCAGCAAGCCGGCTCCTACAGGGGATCGGTGTACATATCCGGAATGAGGGAACGCATGCACCAAAGAGCCAGGTCGGCTTTCAGGCCGCCTCGGCGGCTGTGGCGGTGGTCGCCCCCTCGAGAGGCCGAGTGGAGGTTCTGCGCAGTGGGCAACCCGGCATGGATGCCGGGTTAGCCGCGCACGGCCAGGGATGGCCGATCGCGGCGGGCCCACGGAGCAGGACCGGAGCGAGGGCATGCCGAGCACTAGCGAGGCACCGAACGAAAGGGGCAAGAGCCCTTTGGTTACTTTGGGCTGGGCCGGCATTCCGGCTTTTCCAAAGTGACTCGCCGTAAGGGCGAAACCATACGCAGCCGTTACCACAGCAACGGATATGCCCCCCTCAAAAACCACACCACCAAGGGCCCCGCCATGATTCAACTACACTCTGAAAGCGATCAAGCCGTCGCGGTCGTCAGGCCCAGAGCAGTCAATGCCACCCACTCACGCTAACCGAATGTCACGCACCCTGATGTATCTCATCGTCATCGTTACCGCGATGTACCTGGCGCTCTGCATCGCGCTGTTCGTGTTCCAGCGTGCCCTCATCTACTTCCCGCAACCCGCCGCACTCGGAACGCCCGAAACGCTGCTCACGCTATCGGTGGCGGACGCACAGGTGCAGGTCACCGTCAAACCGCACGACGGACCAAATGCACTGATCTATTTTGGTGGAAATGCCGAGGACGTTTCGCGCAACCTGCCCGTATTTTCCCAGGCATTCCCCGACCATGCCCTGTACTTGCTGCACTATCGGGGCTTCGGTGGCAGCACCGGCTCACCTTCCGAAGAGGCGATTTCCCGCGACGCCCTGACCTTGTTCGACAAAGTCTACGACACCCATCCCCACATCGCCGTGGTCGGCCGCAGCCTTGGCTCGGGCGTCGCCGTGCGCCTCGCCAGCCAGCGCCCGGCCTCCCGACTGATCCTGATCACCCCCTACAACAGCCTTGAAGACCTCGCCGTCCGCCAGTACCCGATATTCCCGGTGAAGTGGCTGCTGCTGCAGGACAAGTTCGAATCGTGGAAATACGCCGAGCACATCTCGATACCGACGCTGTTGCTCGCGGCCGAGCAGGATGAAGTCATCCCGCCCTCCAGCACGGAAAAACTCTACGGGCATTTCGCCAAAGGTGTGGCGACCCTGAACGTTATTCCGGGCGTGGGGCACAATTCGATCTCCGACAGCCCGGAGTATCTGAAGCTGATGGAAGACGGGTTGTAGGTCACTCGGTCATTTGCGCGCCAACTTAAAGCGCACGCAATCTTCGTAGAAACTCTGGCGCAGCGCCGCAGGTTTGATCCGCGACGGGCTGTCGTAGGTTTGCTCGGTAATACCCATGGCCGTCATGCGCATCCACGGTTTGCTGAACTTGTAGGTCTGTAATTTCTGGCGAGCGGCGTACAGGGAAACGCCAGCCAGTTTGAGTTCCTGGGCTCTGGCTGCAGTGCCCGCGCCCCAGCTGCACATATACCGGTCATTGGCTTGAAGGTCTTTGGCCTGGGCGGAGACGGCGATGCCAGCCAAGCCTATCGAAATCAGCGAAATCCATACATTGCGCATTTAAAGCCAGCCCTAACCACCTGAAATTAAAGTGATTCTGTCTGTAACTTTCGGGCTTCGGGGCCAGCAAAATGCCTTATTTCAAAGCTTCTCAGTTTCCCGTGACCAGCTTGAGTCCGATAACACCGCCCAGGATGACCAGGATGCACAGTATCCGCAGCAGTGTGGTGGCGTCGCCCAGCACCGCCATCCCCAGTATCGCGGTGCCCGCCGCGCCAATTCCGGTCCACACCGCGTAGGCGGTGCCGACGGGCAGGGTTCGCAGCGACAGTGAAAGCAGAAAGACACTGGACAAACCGGTCGCGGCTGCCAGCAGTCCCGGGGTCAATCGGGTAAATCCGTCTGAGCCCTTCATGAAAAACGCGAAGGCAATTTCGAGAATGCCGGCGATGCCAAGCAGTGACCAAGCCATGGTGTTAACTCCTTTGGTTGACCCGCCGAGCGTGACCACCCGGCGAGTTCTATTGATTCAAGGGGATGGTTCAGGCGTTGTTGGCAGCGGCGGGTTTCGCCCGGAACGTCACGCCGAACCGGTTGAAAGCATTCATCAGACCGATCGCGTACGTCAGGTCTGCCAGTTCCTTATCGCCGAATTCGGCAGACGCAGCGGCATAGTCGGCATCGGGAACGCCGGTTTCCGCCACGCGAGTCACCGTTTCCGCCCAGCTCAGCGCAACGCGTTCGCGGGCACTGAAGACTGAACCGGCATCACGCCATACCGGCACCAACACCAGTTTTTCTACGCTGACGCCGAGCTTGAGCAGGTCCCGGGAATGCATGTCTATACAGAAGGCGCAGCCGTTGATTTGCGACACCCGCAGATAGACCAGGTCAATCAGCTCGTGGGAAAGACCGCTGTTCTGCAGGTAGACATAAACCCCGCCGAAAGCCTTGTAACCTTCAGGTGAAGCCTTGGCGTAGTCGAGACGATTACTCATGATGAGTCCTTGTGTTTGCTGGTTGAGGGACTTCATCGTGTCGTGTCTTGGTCTTGTTGATAAGGTCCATGATCGGCCTTGAGTCATGGGCCATGATTCGGCAATCATGGCCCAGTGATTAACCGGATTCATGGACCTTTGGCCTGGGTCATGAGCTTCATAGAATGATTCCCTCCACACAGTTCAAACCGGGTGAATCATGAAAATCCTCCACGTTACTTGCAGCCCTCGCGGCGAAGCGTCCGAAAGCTATCGGCTGTCGAAAAACATCATTGGCTTTTTGCTGAAGGCCCATCCAGCGGCAACCGTGATCGAGCGGGTGGTCGGTGGTGACGCGCTGTCCCCTATCGACGAGCCTTACGCGATTTCCCAACAGGCGTCCGCCGATGTCACAGAGACAGGCTCTATCGCCCGATCCGAAGCGCTGATCGAGGAGCTGCACAGTGCCGATATGCTGGTGATTGGTACGCCGATGCATAACTTCACCGTGCCTTCGACACTCAAGCTCTGGATCGATCACATCGCTCGGGTCCGACGCACGTTCAATGTCGGTGCGCAAGGCAAAACCAGCCTGCTGCAGGACCGCCCGGTGTATGTTGCAGTGTCCTCTGGCGGCAGGTTTTCCGGGATGACCCCGCGGCAACCGGATTTTCTCACGCCGTACCTGACCGCCGTGCTGGGTATGATCGGGCTGCACGACGTGAATTTTTTCTCCGTAGAGGGAACCGCCATGGGCCCGGAGGCCGTCGCCGCCGCCAGGGACAAGGCGGGCCAGGCACTACAAGCGCATTTTTCTGCGCACGACACGGGCGAGGCCAATGACCCTTCAAATCAAAAACTTCTCACCCCTTGATCCGACCTCGTCGGAGCCGATCTACCGGCAAATCTACTGGCGGTTCCGCGGCGCGATCAGTGACGGACTGCTCGCCCCCGGGGACCGGATTCCTGCGGCCCGGGCACTGGCAAAAGAGCTTGGTCTGGCGCGGGGGACCATCGATACCGCGTATTCACTGCTGACGGCGGAGGGCTATCTGCTGTCGCGGGGTCAGGCGGGCACCGTGGTGGCGCCGGGGGTCAGCGGCAGGAAGCCTTCGGCGCGTACGGAACACCCGTTTAATGCGACCGCCAGCGCCTCGATCAGGCACAAGGCAGCGGTCCTGCCCTTTCAAATGGCCTTGCCCGCGCTGGATGCCTTTCCGCGAAAGATCTGGTCGCAGATCGGCGCACGCTGCGTGCGCGCCACGCGCATTCCCGACATGGCCAATCCGTCGGTGTTGGGGCTGGAATCGTTGCGCACGGCGATTGCCACTTACCTGCAAGTCTCACGGGGCATTACCTGCTCGCCCGCGCAAGTGTTCATCACCTCGGGATACCGCAACACACTGGCACTGATCGCTCACACGCTGCTCAAGCCCGGCGACCGTGTGCTCGTGGAAGACCCCGGCTACCTGCCGACCCGCCAGTTGCTGGCGCATCTTCAGATCAAGGTTGCCCCCGTGCCGGTGGATCAGGACGGCATGCAGGTCGCGCAAGGGGTGAGCAGCGCGATGGACGCACGAGCGGCGGTGGTCACACCGGCACATCAAAGTCCCCTGTGCGTGTCGCTGTCACTGCCGCGCCGACTGGAATTGCTTGAGTGGGCCAGCCGGCAGCAGGCCTGGATTATCGAGGACGATTACGACGGCGAATACCGCTACGTCAGCCGTCCCCTGCCCGCGCTGAAAAGCCTGGACCGTGATGGACGGGTGCTCTACGCCGGCACGTTCAGCAAGGTGCTGTTTCCGGGGATCCGCCTTTCGTACCTGGTGGTGCCGCCAGCGCAGGTCGAACGCTTCGAACACGTCAGCGAGACCTTTCTCGGCGGTTGTCCGGAACTGACCCAAGCCATCGTCGCCACGTTTATGACCGAGGGGCATTTCGCGCGCCATATCCAGCGCATGCGCAAGCTCTACGGCGAACGCCGGGAAGCGACGGCGCGCGGATTGAAGAAAGTCCTGGGTGAACGCATCCGCATCGATCCGCAGCCGGGTGGCATGCATCTGATTCTGCGGCTGATGGAGGCACAGTCCGACCGATTGCTGGTCGAGCGCTTGTTGGCGGCCGGTCTCTACGCTGAAGCGTTGACCGATTGGCGTGTGCATGACGAGACCGATTCCGCGCTGTTGCTCGGGTTTGCCAACATTGATTCGCAAGAGACTGCCGAGCAGTTGGGAAAACGGATTCTGGCGTTGATGTAGGGGCCAGGTTCGAGGGCCCTATCGCCGGCAAGCCGGCTCCTGCAATTTTGCGTGCACCGCAAACCCTTGCTGGCGATGGGGGCCTCGTGGCCGGCACAAAAAACCATCATGGCTCACTCAAACAGCCAACTCTTGGACCTGTTTGCGCCCTCCTCCGAACCGCATCATCGGGGCATTGACCACCACCCGGAATAATCTGATGCCCAGCTCTTCCCCACTCCACAGCATCGCTGTGTTCTGCGGCTCCAACTATGGCTTCAACCCCGACTACGTGGCAGGCGCCCAGGCCCTCGGCCGGGAAATCGCCAGACGCGGCATACGCCTGGTCTATGGCGGTACCGACAAGGGTTTAATGGGCGTGATGGCCGATGCCGTACTCGCCGAGGGCGGTGAAGTGCTCGGCATCATCACGCGCTTGCTGTTCGACCTTGGGCATCTTCATGGCCGCCTGACCGAACACGAAGTGACGCCAGACATGCGCAGCCGCAAGACACGCATGAGCGAATCGGCGGATGCGTTCATCGCATTGCCCGGCGGGCTGGGGACGTTTGAGGAGTTGTTTGAAGCGGCAACCCTGACCCAATTGGGTGAACACCACAAAGGCGTCGCTTGCCTGAACATCGGCGGTTTTTTCGACCCGGTGCGCAGCCTGCTCGACCATGCGGTGAACGAAGGCTTCATGAAGACCGAACACAGCCAGATGCTGATGTTCAATACCGACCCGGCGGCACTGCTCGACGCGCTCGAACAGTGGCAAGCGCCCACCGTCACCAAATGGATCGGGTCGGCGGCTTGAAAGGCGTTTCAGTGCTTAGCGATGCACCCGGTTCCGCCCAGCGCGCTTGGCCTGGTAGAGCGCGTCATCGGCGCGGGTCAGGAGGCTGTCCATATTCTCGCCGGGTTGCGCGAAAGCCACGCCAAAGGATGCCGTGATCGTATCGAGCACCTTGCCATCAACCCGCGCCTTGATCCGTAATGACTGGATTTTCACCCGCAGTTGCTCAGCGAAAACAGCGGCACTCGCCAGGTCGGCGCAGTGTTGCAGAATCACGCAGAACTCTTCACCGCCATATCGCGCAGCCGTGGCGTGGGGTGGTAGCGAACTGCGCAACACCTGCCCGACATGCTGCAGCACTCGGTCGCCCAACGGGTGTCCGTACTGATCATTGAATTGCTTGAAGTGATCGATATCCAGCATGACCAGCGCGACGCCCTGGGATTCATTGCTCAGCGCCTGCTCCAGCAAACGGGTAAACGCGGTGCGATTGAGCAGTTCGGTCAGGCCATCGAGCGTGGCCGCCAGTTGTGCACGCTCAAGCTTACTGCGCAGGCTCTTGATCTCACTCTGAGCGGAGTGCAGTTGGGTGAGGAACTGTTCCTGCTGACTGTGCATCAGTTGGGTGCTTTGTTGCAGCTCACTCAAAATGCCCGGCAATCGCTCGTTGACGGGCGACTCGAGCATTTCCAGGCAACGTCCCAGACTGCTCTGAAAGTTGAGATTGCCCTCGACGCTGCGCGAAACGTCGCGCTGCATGTCGTCCACCAGATTGATCGCTTGTTGCTGCCCGGCGCGGGCCTCTTCCAGCTCGTCGCGAATGATGTAGTCGCGGAAAAGCCGGGTGGCGGATTCCGGCGGGAAGCAATCGAAGTCTTTGACCACCCGGTCCAGGTGACGATTGAGTTCGGGGTCCAGACCTTTGCTGTAGGTGTACCACAGCGCGTAATGCACCGGATTGGGCGGGATGTTGTGACGAACCATCAGCGGAATGGCTTGTTTGAGCAGCGCCGCGGCCTCGCGGGAATCTTCCGGATACAGCGCAAGGGCAGTCGCACGCGTCTCTGATTGGCTCATGACATCACTGTGGTTGTTAATGATTGGCAAATGCAAAACGATGCGAGCATAACCATACGCATGACAAACGGCCATCCCCCTGTGTATTGCCGTGCCATTCGGGTTGATTCAGGTCAGTTTTATGGCCTGCATTGGCCACCGCGACGGCGTGAAAACACGGACTTGTAGGAGCCGGCTTGCCGGCGAATAGGCCTTCAAACCCTGCGGCGTGTCTGAGGACGCCATCGCCAGCAAGCCGGCTCCTACAATGGTTTTGTGGTGTGCAGATGCTTCGGTGTTGCGAACACGGACCTGTAGGAGCCGGCTTGCTGGCGATAGGGCCTTCATGCCCTGCGGTGTGCCTGAGGACGCCATCGCCAGCAAGCCAGCTCCTACAAAAGTTTTGTGGTGTGTTTAGCTGCCTGCATCGCCGTGTGCTTCTTCGAAGAAGTAGTCCTTCCAGCTGGCCGCCTTGTTCTTCAGTACGCCCAGTTCCTGCAGTTTCTCGGCGTAGACCGCCGTGCGCTGCGGCACCACCGTGAAGTTGATCTCTGGATCGTTGACGATTTTCTCAACCAGCGGCAGGGCCAGCTTCGATTGTTCGACGCGGATGTAGGTCTGGGCGGCGGCGGATTTGTCGGCCTTGATGATTTTTTCCGCTTCGGCCAATGCGTCGTAAAACGCCTTGTAGGTTTTCGGGTTTTCGTCGTGGAATTTTTCCGTGGTGTACAGCACATTGAACGTGGCCTGGCCACCCAGCACGTCGTAGGAACTCAGCACCTTGTGCACGTTGGGGTTCTGCAATTCCTGATACTGGAACGGCGGGCTGGAGAAGTGCGCGTTGATCTCGGAACCTCCGGCGATCAATGCCGCCGTCGCATCCGGGTGGGCCAGGCTGATCGAGATGTCGTCGAATTTCTTGTAGTGGTCATTGCCGAACTGCCTGGCCGTTTCGATCTGCAAGGTGCGCGACTGGAACCCTACTCCGGCCGCAGGCACGGCAATACGATCCTTCTCGGTGAAGTCCTTCAGGCTCTTCACATTCGGGTTATTGGTCAGCAAATAGTTGGGCATCGAGCCCAGCGAGGCAATCGCCTTGACGTTCTGTTTGCCCTTGGTGCGATCCCAGATCGTCAGCATCGGTGGCACGCCCGCCGACACCACATCCAGCGCGCCGGCCAACAGCGCTTCGTTCATCGCCGTGGCACCGGAGATGCTGTTCCAGTCGACCTTGATGTCGAGGCCCTGGGCCTTGCCGTGCTTCTCGATGAGTTGCTGGTCGCGGACCACATCCAGAATCAGGTAACCGATGCCGAATTGCTGGGCGATGCTGATCTTGCCTTCGGCCTGCGCGCCGGGACTGAGTAACGCACTCATCGCCGCCAGGGAGGCTGCCAGGAGGGTCAACGCTGAACGCTTGTAGGGAATTGCCATGAAATGCTCGCTGTGAGTGGACGAATCAGAAATAAAGCGACGACGAGGACTATTCCTCCACCGCCAGTGTCTTGTTCAACTCCCCGATTTTCTCCAGCCGCGCCCGGACGATGTTGCGGCTGATGTTCAGCAGGCGTCCGGTCTGCAACTGGTTGCCGTGGCAGAACCGGTACGCCGCGCGGAAAATGGTTTCTTCGATATGTTCGTAAAGGTCCGGGATGTTCTGTTCGAACAGCGCGTTGAGGGCGGCTTCCAGGTCCACCGGGCCGGCGACGGCGTGGCTGGTTTGGCTGGCCTGTTCCTGGCGGATGCCGGAGGAACGCATGTCCACCAGGTGCAGATCCGCCGGGGCGACCCGCTGATTGCGGCACACCAGCAACGCGTGGTGAATGGAGTTCTCCAGCTCGCGGATGTTGCCTGGCCAGCTGTGCTCCAGCAGCTTGCGTTCGGCTTCGACGCTCAATGACGCGCGGTTGTAGCCCAGGCGCTGGCAATGTTCTTCGAGGAAAAACTCGGCCAGCGGCAGGATGTCGCCCGGTCGTTCGCGCAAGGGCGGCAGGCGAATGGTCGCGACGTGCAGACGGTAAAACAGGTCCTCGCGAAAATGCCCGGCGACGACCGCATCCGCAAGGTTGACGTTGGTTGCAGCCACCAGCCTTACGTTGATCGGGATCGGCGTGCGCGAGCCCAGGCGCACCACTTCGCGCTCCTGCAAGACCCGCAGCAGTTTGACCTGCATGTTCAACGGCAGATCACCGATTTCATCGAGAAACAGCGTGCCGCCATTGGCCGCTTCGAACCACCCGGCCTTGTTCGTCGTGGCGCCGGTGAAGGCGCCTTTTTCGTGGCCGAACAGCTCACTTTCCACCAGGGTTTCGGCAAACGCGCCGCAGTTCACCGCCACGAAGGGCTCGCGTCCGCGGCGGCTCAAATTGTGGATATGCCGGGCGACCAGTTCCTTGCCGGTGCCGGTCTCGCCAATGATCAATGTGTTGGCTTCACTGGGCGCCAGGCGCTCGATGCGGCTGAGCAATTCCTGGGAGCGCGGGTCCTTGAACACCAGGACGGTGGCCCGCACCGACTTGGTCAATTCGCGAGCGTTTGGATGAGTGATCAGCGACATGGTGCATTCCTGGCAGTAAAAGCGCGTGCTCAATAGTGCATGAAGTTGTTTAGACTAAAAAATTCTTAATTAATATTTATATATTCCAAAAAACCATATGCAACGCAACTGCTGCCAGCCTGCTGCTGGAGCAGCAATTGGCACGCACCGGCCTGCTTGCACATCAACACCCCACGCTCCCGGCAGTTCCCTCCCCTCGCCCTGAAACCCAGTCCCTGCGCGGCCTGCAGCGCGTTTTTCGTGCAGTGGCATGCAATCTGCTCTCTCCCATGTACAGCGCAAAACTTTGTAGGAGCTGGCTTGCCGGCGATGGCGTCCTCAGAAACGCCGCATGGTTTGAAGGCCCCATCGCCAGCAAGCCGGCTCCTACAAGGATTGGGTTCACAACGCTGGAGCATCGGACACCGCAAAACCCTGTAGGAGCTGGCTTGCCGGCGATGGCGTCCGCAGAAACGCCGCAAGGTTTGAAGGCCAGATCGCCAGCAAGCCGGCTCCTACAAAGACCGTGTTTCGCCAATAGCCATTTAGGGAGAGTTCAATGAAACGTTTCTGGCGCAACAGCCTGGTCGCCTTGACCGGGTTTCTGCTCAGTGCCACGGCGCTGGCCGGACAGGCACCGGCGTCGGTGAAGATCGCTATCGTCGCGTATACGCAGGGTGGCAAACCGGTATTCGGCGGGATCGCCGGGCGGGTGATCGAGGACGGTTGGCTGGAACAGCAACTGGCGCAGCGCGGCGTGAAGCTCGACTGGATCGCCCTGCCCCACGCCGGCGCCGGGCCGCAGATCAACGAAGGCTTCAGCAACAACAGCATCGACTTTGCCGTGCGCGGCGACCTGCCTTCCGTGATTGCCGGGGCTGGCGGTGTGCCGGGCAAGCTGATCGTGCCCGGTGGCAGCGGCAACAACATCTATCTGGTGGTGCCCGCCGGTTCCAGCGCCAACAGCATCGACGACCTCAAGGGTAAACGCCTGGCCCTGCATCGCGGTCGTCCGTGGGAGTTCGCGTTCAGCAACTTCCTCGCCAGCAAGGGCCTGAAGCTCGACGATTTCAAGATCGCCAACCTCAATCCGCAAGTTGGCGCCGCAGCGGTGTCCGCTGGCAAAGTCGATGCGGCCGTATTGCTCAGCGAAGCCTATGCGCTGGAAGACAAAGGCGTCGGCAAGATCATCTGGTCGACCAAGCAAGGCGCCAACGACTGGCGTCTGGTCTCCGACCTCTGGGGCACCGACAGTTTTGTCGCGCAGCACCCGGACATTACTCAACTGCTGGCGACCGCCTGGATCAAAGCCGCCTGGTGGATCGCCCAGGAACAAAACCAGGACGCCTACTACGAACTCTCCTCCCGCGCCGGCACCGCTGAAAGCGTGCTGCGCCGTGACGACCAGAACGATCCCGTGGCCTGGAAAGACCGCTGGGCGCCGAAAAGCGACCAGCAACTCAAGGCCCACTATCAGGCACTCACCGCCTATGCGCTGGCCAACCACCTGATTCGCGACACCTACGACATCACCCCTTCGCTGGCCACCGGTTTCACCAACCAGGCGCTGATCGATCTGAAACTCACCGACTACTGGCCGGCCCTGCGCGGCCAGGTCAGCAACAATCCATGAATAGGGAAATCCAGATGAAACTGCCGCAACAATTCGTTTTCGGTCTGAGCGTCCTGGCGCTGTCCATGAGTGCCATGGCCGCCGGTGCCCACGCCCCCAAACCCGACCCGCAACAAGGCGATGGCCGCGTCTCGGCGTTCTACACCTGGCAAGAGGTGATCCCGGCCACGCCAGGCAAACTGCTGCGCAGCGAGCCGCTGGAAAAAACCCTGAGCCTGCCCAACGCCGCCAGTGCGCAGCGGATTCTCTACACCTCCACCGACGGCATCGACAACAAGTCGCCGATCGTGGTCTCCGGCACGTTGTTCCTGCCCAAAGGCAAGGCGCCCGCCGGTGGTTGGCCGGTTGCCAGCTGGGGGCATGGCACGGTCGGTGTGGCCGATGTGTGCGCGCCGTCCTGGCAAGGTCGCTCCTACCGTGACGTGCAATACCTCAGCCGCTGGCTGGATGAAGGTTATGCCATCGTCGCCACCGACTATCAGGGCCTCGGCGTCCCCGGCGGTCACCCGCTGCTGAACAATCGCATGGCCGCCTACGGCATTCTCGACGCGGCAAAAGCCGTGGTTGCGGGCGTTCCGGGGCTGGCCAACAAAGTGCTGATCGTCGGTCAGTCCCAGGGTGGCGCGGGCGCCTTCGCCTCGGCGGCCTATGCCCCGACCTACGCGCCGGACCTCGGCGTCAAAGGCAGCATCGGCACCGGCGTGATCTATACCGTCGGCGCGAAAAACGTTGGCGAACAGGACGTCAACAAAGTCGATGCATCCCTCGCCTACGGCTTCTACACCCTGCTCGCGGCCCAGCAATACGACCCAAGCATCAACCCCAAGGATTTCTATACCGACAAGGCCCTGCCGCTGTTCGAACAGGCGCGTACCAGTTGCCTGGCAGCGCTGGTCAGCGATGTGGTCGGCGTCGGCCTGACCCCGGCCAATGCCAAGAAAGACTACAAGGGCGACCAGCTCGCGGCGTGGCAAAAACAGGTCTCCTACCCGACGCTGAAGCTGGCCCAGCCGATCTTCATCGGCACCGGCGCCGAAGACAAAACCCCGGCCGCCTCGACACAGGTCGCGCTGATGCAGGACGCCTGCAAGACCGGCTCGGTGGTTGAAGGCCATCTCTACAAAGGGCTGGGCCACAGCGAAACGGTCAACGCCTCGCTCAAGGATTCGGTGCCGTTCGCGCACAAGGTCATCAACGACCAGCCCATCACCCCGATCTGCAGCCCCAGCGTGCAGTAAGACGGAGCCTTCGACATGAGTATTGAATTCTTCACCCGCCTGCCCCTGCATGGCGAAACCCAATTCCTCCCCGGCGACCCGCGCAACCGTGGCGACTGGCACCGTGGCGGCCCGAGCACCGGCGCCGTCTCGGGGTTCAGCGTCGGCGATCACTTCACCTACATCGACTACCTCGGGCAGATCGCCAAGGCTGCCGAGATCAACGGTTTCGGCGGTGCGCTGATGGTCAACGCGCCCTCCGGCGAGGAACCGTGGACGGTCTGCTCGCTGCTGGCCCGGGAAACCCGCACGCTGAAATTCGTCACCGCGTTCCAGCCCTACCACTACACGCCGTGGGTGGCGGTGCAGCAGGCCGCGACCTATCAACGGGCGACCGGCAACCGGCTGGTGTGGAACATCATCAACGGCGGTTCGGATGCGATTCAGCGTCAGGTCGGCGATTTCAGTGATCACGATGAACGTTATGAGCGCGCCATCGAGTTCATGGACGTGGTCAAGGGTTACTGGCACAACGAGAATTTCCACTACGAGGGCAAATTCTACAAGGCCGAGGGTGGTGGCCTGCGCGGGCCGTTGAAGAAAGCCGAACTGCCGCTGATCTGCACCGCCGGCTCGTCGATTCCCGCCCGGGAATTTGCCGCCAAACACGCTGATTTCTACCTGATGCGCGCCGAGCACCCGAACGAGATTGCCGCGCTGATCGCCGACATTCGCGAGCGCGCGCTGAAGTACGGGCGCAGCGACATTCGCTTCGGTCTGTCGATTGACGTCATCACCCGCGAAACCGAGGAACTGGCCCGCACCGAAGCCAGGCGCTTCTTCGATGAAGGCATCGCCAGGGGCGCGGTCAAGGCCGTGGCCTCGCATGCCGGGCTGCGTACTGCGCGCAAACTCAGCTATGAAAACGAGTTCGCGCAGAAGACGGAAACCCAGAGTTTCGATGACTTTTTCATCCACCCGAATGTATGGACCGGCTTCGGCTACATCGGCATTCCGCCGGGCTGCGCGCTGGTGGGCAGTTATGAAAATGTCGTGGCGCGGATTCGCGAGTACAACGCCATCGGCATCGACCTGTTCTTCCTCGCCGGTTACCCGCATCTGGAAGAAGCCTATCGCCTGGGCGAGCACATCCTGCCGCACTTTCGCGGCGAGCGCACCGAACTGAGCCGCCCGCTGCCGGCGCCGCTGGAACTGCGTTCCGCCAACGGCCCGGCCGGAGCCTGATGCCATGAGCGAGGATCATTCATTGTTCAGTCGCCGGGATTTTCTCGGTCACAGCGCACTGCTCGGCGGCGGTTTGCTGCTCGGTGGCGGCCTGCTCGCCGGGTGTGGCCCGAGCGGCGAAAAAACGGCGGCGGCGATTGCCACCGCCGATGATCAGCCGCGTTATGGCGGGCGCCTGCGCCTGGGGATTCTCGACGGCAACCAGAGCGGCAACCTCGATGCGCACAAACCCATCGGCAGCGGCATCGTTCGCGGCTTTGCGCTGTACAGCAAGCTGTGGGAATGGGACGAGCAGATGCAGCCGCGCCTGGCCCTCGCCGAGTTCGCCGAGCCGAATGCCGACGCCAGCAGCTGGACGTTACGCCTGCGCCCCGGGCTGGAGTTCCACCATGGCAAGACCATCGATGCCGATGACCTGATCTTCTCGATCCGCCGCCTCACTGACCCGCAACTGGCCTCGCCCTATGCCGCGCTGCTGCACTGGGTGGACCGCGACAACCTGGTCAAGCTTGACTCGCGCACCGTGCGCCTGAACTTCCGTGAAGGCCGCAGCTATATGCCGCTGGCGGAAACCTGGGTCAACTTCGGTGGCATCGTGCCGGTGGACTATCACCCGGTGAGCAATCCGGTGGGCGCGGGCCCCTACAAACTGAAAAGCTTCACCCCCGGCCAGCGCTCGCTGTTCACCCGCTTCGAGAACTACTACAAGGACGGCAAACCCTACGCCGACGAACTGGAAATCATCGACTTCAAGGATCAGGTTTCGCGCTTGGCGGCCCTGCGTTCCGGGCAGATCGACATGGCCAACGTGATGCCCACCGAACAGCTGGAAGTGCTGCAGCACGACCCTCGGCTCAAGGTGTTGAAATCGGTGACCGGCAACTGGTTGTCGTTCGACATGAACCTCGACAAGCCACCGTTCAACGATCCACGGGTGCGCGAGGCCTTTCGCTTGCTGGCGGATCGCGAAGAACTGGTGCGCCGGGCGCTCAACGGTCAGGGCCGCGTGGCCAACGACCTGTATGCGCCGAGCGATCCGACCTTCAACCACACGCTCGGGCCGCGTCCCCACGATCCGCAGCGCGCGGCGCAATTGCTCAAGGAGGCCGGCTACGAAAACCTTGAACTGGAACTGGTGACCACGCCGGGGCCGGGGCTGACGTCGGCGCTGGTGCTGGCCGAACAGGCCAAGCGCATTGGCGTCACGCTCAAGGTCAAGCAAGTGGACCTGGCCACGTTCCAGGGACCGCTGCGCACCGACTGGACCTTGAGCACCGGCGGCAGCATCGGCGCACCGTTCCTGGCCAGTGCGATCCACACCGACGCGCCGTTTGCCGTGGCCAACAAGACGCACTTCAAGGATGCACAGTTCAGCGAGCTGTTTCTGGCAGCCATGGCCCAGCCCGATCTGGAGAAACGCAAGGCGTTGGTGCATCAGGTTCAACAGATCCAGTACGAACGCGGCGGCATGCTGATCTGGGGCTACGCCGACCTGCTCGACAGCGTGGCCAACCGCGTAGGCGGCGCGGCGGCGGAAGAGTCGCTGTTCAGCACCTGGCGGTTTGAAAAGCTCTGGTTGAAAGACACGGCGTAACACCTAACAACATGCCCTACGGGAACGAATCCTTGTAGGAGCCGGCTTGCTGGCGATGGCGTCATAACGGCCACCACCGCCATCGCCAGCAAACCGGCTCCTACAGGTCGGGGGGTGTCAGGAAGCGCCTACAAATTTCCATGAATTATCATCTCGAGGCTCATTTGCCATGCCCTCTATCGCCTTTCGTTTGCCCGTAAAACGCTCCGCCCTGGCCATGGCGGTGATGTCGACCCTGTCGATACCAACCTTCGCCGCCGACACGCAACTGCAAACCGTCACCGTCCAGGCCACCGCCAGCGAGTCCGACGATGACGCGCTGCCCACCCGGCCACCCACATCCGTCTACGGCGGCATCGAAACCAAGGTGCTCGACACGCCGCGCTCCATCACCCAGATCAACGCCGAGCAACTGGCCAGCGACTCGATCCGCAGCGCCGATGACCTGGTGAAATACGCCCCCGGCATTACTCGCGGCGGCGGCCAGAACGCCGGCCTCGCCCCGCAGTTCCGCGCCCAGGGTTCCGAAGTGTTCCAGGACGGGCAACGCGCATACGGCGTGCGCCACCCGGCCAACTTCAACGCCTACGAAGGCGCCGACATCGTCGCCGGCCCGTCCTCGGTGACCTACGGTTCGGTGTCGGGCAGTGGCGGCTACGTCAATTACCTGAGCAAGAAGCCCAATTTCAACGAATTCAAAACCAAACTCAGCGGCGAACTGGGCGCCTGGGTACCGGACAGTGAATCCCGCGATTCCAGTAAATTCAGCATCGACAACACCGGGCCGCTGACTGACAACCTCGCCTATCGCTTGAGCATCACCAAGCAGCGCCAGGAAGACTTCTACGACAACGTCGACAACAACTTCGACGCGTTCTACGGTGCCCTCGCCTGGCGCAACGACACGGTGCGGGTCGACTGGAACGCCAGCTACGACAATTACTACGACTACAACATCACCCACGGCTGGAACCGCGCCAACCAGGAACTGGTGGACAGCGGCAAGTACTACGCCGGGCGCGCCACGCCGATCATCCAGAACGGCAACACCCTGTGGTCACCGGTGCTGGCGTCCGGCGCAGCCGATGCGCCGACCCTCGGCTGGGTCAAACGCCAGCGCAACGCACAAGGTCAATACAGCGTGGTCAACGGCAGCTTCCAGACGGCCTCGCCCAACACCCAAAGCAGCCCCGGCAGTTTGCGCGGCTGGGTGTATGACCCGACGTTGACGGGCAATGGCCTGACCAGCCTGTCGTCACAAACCGGCCAGCGCGACGAGGATGAAAACAGCTCGCGGCGCTTCACCACACAGCTGCGGGTCGAAGCCGACCTGACACCGACCATCACCCTGGCCAACAGCACCTTCTACCAGCGCTCCAAAGACATGACCGATGCGGTCGGTTCTTTCCAGGTGCAGTCCAAGGACAATCTGTTCGATAACCGCTTCGAATTCCGCTCGCGCAACGAAGTGCAGCTCGGCGGCTTGACCCTGCGCGATGACAGCAACACCGGGGTGATCTACCGCCGCGAGTTCAACCAGTCGATCGCCGCCAACAACAATTTCGGCTCGACCATCAACGCCTATGACTTGACCCAGGACCCGTCGGGCAAGAATCCCGGCACTTTGCTGGGCCTGACCGGCTCCAACCCCGCCGGCGGCAATGGCGCCTGGATCGGCCAGCCCGGCGTGGCGCAGTTTTCCAACTACTACGGCTGGCTGAATCTGCCGGCGATGTACCCGGCGGGCCACGGTTTATACGCCGAGTCGGTGGCGCCCTACACCGCCGAAAGCACCTGGACCACCAAGACCCTGTTCAGCCAGCACAACCTGCGATTCGGTGACAGTGTCGGTCTGAACATTGGCGCCAGCCGCAGCTGGATCGACGCTGAAATCGAGAACCCGTTCGTGCTGGCCGGCGGCAATCCGCGCAAGGACAGCGACAATTATCGGCTGTTCGCGTTTCAGGTCAGCCCGTACGTCAAACCGACCGAAAACAGCACGCTGTATTACACCTTCGATCGCTCATTGGCGGTCAATACCGGGTTCTTCTCCAACGGCCTCGGCTGGGGCAGCGGCGCCGGTGCCAATCAGCTCAACCCGCTGGCCTTCCAGAGCCTCAGCGTGTTGCACGAAGTCGGGCTGAAAGTCGAAGCGGTGCCCAACGAACTGTTCATGACCCTGGCCGCGTTCAAGCAGGCGCGGGATCAATCGCCCGACAGCAATAACAACATTGCCCGACTGGTGATCAAGGGCGTGGAATCGACCCTTCGCTACCAGCCGGACAATCACCTGCGCAGCGGTCTCAACCTGTCGAAACTCAGCGCTTACAACGAGTTCGCCTCCCAGGCCGGTTTCGCCTCGGCCGGGTTTGCGCCCGACAACGGCACGGTGTTCGGCGACAACAACAGCCTCAATCAGCGGCCGTCAGGGCGCTTCGACGCGGTGCAGATTCCCGAGTACACCGCCAGCGGTTATGTCGACTATCGCTTCGACTCGGGCTTCGGCGCCGAGCTGTCCGGCTGGTGGACCAGCAGCTGGTATTTGAACCTGAGCAAGACCGTGAAAATCCCCGACGAGTACAACCTCGACCTCGCGGTGTATTACCGCCAGCCGCAATGGAGCACCACGTTGCGGGTGCTCAACCTGACCAACGAGCTGAACTTCGTCAGTGGCCTGGCCGGCTCGACCAACACCTTTTTGCAACCCATGCCTGGCCGCACGTTGCTGGCCCAGGTGGATTACCAGTTTTAACGCAGCGGCACCTATCGCTATCAGGAGTGTTCCATGTCCATTGAATTTGTCGGCATGATTTTCCCCCGCCAGTGGTCCGAGACCCGTGGCATTCGCAGCGCGGATTTCGATCTGGACTTTATCCGCCACCACGCCCGCGCCCATGAACACGCAGGCTTCGACCGGGTGCTGATCGCCAGCGGCCCGGGCAGCGCGGACAGTTTGCAGATTGCGGCCTACGCGGCGACGCACACCGAGCGCCTGGGTTTCATGATCGCCCATCGTCCGGCATTGAACGCCCCCACCGCCGCTGCCCGAGCCTTCGCGACGCTCGATCACACCACCGGCGGCGGGCGGATTCGCCTGCATGCGATTACCGGCATCACCGCCGAACCCCAGGAAGGCGACTTCCTGCTGGACAAGATCGAACGCTACAAGCGCACCGATGAGTACCTGGAGATCGTCCGGCGCACCTGGACGGCTGAAGAACCGTTCGACTTCGAGGGGCAGTATTTCAACATCAAGGGCGCCTTCTCGCCGGTCAAGCCATTGCAGCAGCCGCACATTCCGATTTCCTTTGGCGGGTCGTCGGACATTGCCTATCAGATCGCGGTGAAACACGCGGACCTGTATGCGCTGTGGGGCGAACCGCTGAGCGGCGTCGCCGAACAGATCGGCAAACTGCGCGCGGCGGCAAGTGCGGCGGGCGTGGAAGCGCCACGGGTGAGCCTGTCCGTGCGCTTGATTTTGGGGGCGACCGAAGAATTGGCGTGGCAGCGGGCGGAGCAGATTCTGGAACAGATCAAGGCCAATCCACAGTTCGCCGCCGGCAGCCCCTGGCAAAAACGCATCAAGGGCACCGGCTCCGAACGCTTGCTCGCCGCTGCGGCACAAGGTGATCGTCACGACCGCGCCCTGTGGATGCCCACCGCCACCGCCGTCGGCGCCTACGGCGACACCACCGCCCTGGTCGGCACCCCGGAAACCGTGGCCCAGGCGTTGCTCGATTACGTCGACCTGGGCGTGACCACCTTCCTCAATCGTGGTTATGACCCGCTGTACGACACCGTCGATTACGGCCGCTGGATCATCCCGGCGGTGCGCGAGGAAGCACGGCGGCGCAAGGCGCGGGTGGCGTAGTTTCCACCGACGCCATCGCCGGCAAGCCGGCTCCTACAGGGTTGTGTCGTGCCACGTTTCAACATGCACACCATGCCTTTGTAGGAGCCGGCTTGCCGGCGATGGCGGTTTAACGATCACCAGAAAAATGTGCGCCTACAGCCATTTGGCATCCCACAGCGGGTAATCGTGCACACGCCTGACAAGGCCAGCACGTATCGGATTGGCGATGACATAACGCGCCACCGCCAGTAAATCCTCTTCACGCCGAATCGCCCGGTCGTGAAAGTTTTTTTGCCACAAACGCCCGGAGCGTCCGAGGTGAGCATTGATCATCCGTGCACTGCGGGATTTGGTGCCCCGCATCAATGTTGGCAAGGTGCACTGTTTGAGTTCGACCAGCCAATGGAAATGGTCGGGCATGATGACCCAGGTAAGAGATTCAACCAGATCCCCCGCGTGCGCATGTTGAAATTCTCGTACCAACAACCGTCCGGTCCGCCAATCGCTGAACAAGGGCTCGCGATGCTGGACGACGGCCGTCAGCAGGTAGATTTGGCCGCTTTGAGAATAACGACCGGCGCGTAATTGGTTGGCGTGGGGAAGATCGGGCATTCCATTGCCCTCCTGTGTTGTTGGGAGAAACACAAGGCTAGTGCGCAGGCGGGATGGTCGTTGTCAAAGTTCAGTTCTGAATGTGTCTGTTTGACCGCCATCGCCGGCAAGCCAGCTCCTACAGGTTTGTGCCAAGCCGCATTTCGGCGTACACCCCATAACCCTGTAGGAGCTGGCTTGCCAGCGATGGCGGCATAACGTTCGCCATCGAATTGCCGGTAAGCCGACTATGCGCCCAACGTCGGCGAATTCTCCAGCAACGTACGCGTATACGCCGCCTGTGGCTGATCCAGCACATCATCAACCGCCCCCTGCTCCACCACCCTTCCCAGCTTCAGCACCAACACCCGGTCGGCAATCGCGCGAACCACGCCGAGGTCGTGGGTGACGAACAACAGGGTCAGTCCTTCGATTTGCAATTGTCGCAACAACGCCAGGATCGAAGCCTGCACCGACACGTCCAGCGCCGAGGTAATTTCATCGCAGATCAGCAGTTTCGGCTCACACACCAGCGCCCGGGCAATGGCCACGCGCTGGCGCTCGCCGCCGGACAGGCTGTGCGGATACAGATCGGCCACCGACGCCGGCAGCGACACCCGCTTGAGCACCGCATCCACGCGCTGGCGCGCAACGTTGCCCTTGATGCCGAAGAAGTGTTCCAGCGGCGCACTCAGGGTCTGGTAAACGGTTTGTCGCGGGTTCAGTGCCCGGTACGGGTTCTGAAAAATGTACTGAATCTGGTGCCGTTGCCGCTCGTCACGTCGGCGGGCCGACAAGCTCAGCGGCACACCCGCATAGTGCAAGTCGCCCTCGGCGTTTTCCCCGAGCCCGGCGATGGCCCGGGCCAGGCTGGTCTTGCCGGAACCGGATTCGCCCACCAGCGCCAGGCATTCCCCGGCGGCCACCCGCAGAGAAACGTCGAACAACACCTGTCGATCGTAAGCCACGTTCAAGTCTTTGATCTCCAGCAACGGCGCCCGCTCCACCGGCACATCGACAGCCGACACCGGCGCCTGGGCAACTAGCTGCAAGGCCTGAAGATGCGGATCGAGACACGCCACTCGCTGCGCTGAAGACAGGTCGTGCAAGGCCGGCTCAGCCTGCGAGCAATCGGCGGCGCGACGCGAACACCGAGGCGCGAAAGCACAGCCGTGCGGTCGCTGCCCCGGTGCCGGGGCATGCCCCGGGATCGCCTGCAAATCGCGGCGCTGCGCCACATCGGGAATCGCCGCCAGCAGGCCTCGGGTGTACGGATGAGCCGGCCGCGTGAACAACGCTTCACGGTCGGCGACTTCGACGATGCGCCCGGCATACATCACCATCACCCGGTCGACCAGGTCCTTGATCACCGCAAGGTCGTGGGACACATACACCGCCGCCACCCCGAGGCTTTTGCACAAGCGGCGCAAGGTCGCGAGGATGTGCGCCTGAGTGGTGACGTCCAGCGCCGTGGTCGGTTCATCAAGGACGATCAACTGCGGACGCAGGACAAACGCCAGCGCCAGCATCACCCGTTGCTGCTGCCCACCGGAGAGCTGATGGGGGAAGCGCCGCAAAAACGCCGGATCGTCCGGCAAGCCAACATCACGCAAGGTATCGGCGATGCGCTGCTGTTGCGCCGCACGATCCAGCTCAATCTGATGTGCACCGAGGGTTTCGCGCAGCAGACTGCCGATGCGCAGCGCCGGGTTCAGCGCCGTCGCCGGGTCCTGCGCGACGTAGCCGATCAGGCTGCCACGGGCCCAGCGCAACGCTTCGCCCTCCAGGGTCAGCAGCGAATGACCGGACACCTCGACCTGCCCGCCGACAATCCGCGCCCCGCGTCGGGCATGGGCGAGCAACGCGGTGGCCAGGGTCGTCTTGCCGGAGCCGGATTCGCCGACCAACCCCAGAATCTCGCCTGCCTCAAGGCTGAACGAAACCCCGGACAGCACGTCAATCTGTCCCGCCAACTCGACCCGCAAATCCCGCACCTGCAACACCCCGGCAGTGGTCACCGACGGGCGGGACTCGATCCCGGCAATCGCATTCATGGCTGTTTTTCTCCGATCCGTGAACTGCTGCGGCCGATGCCTTCAGCGAGGATATTGGTGCCATAGGCGAAGATGCCGATCAGGATCGCCGGGGCCAGCACCGCCCACGGCTGCACCAGTAAACCGGCCTGGTTTTCATTGATCATCAGCCCCCAGTCGGCGGTCGGCGGCGCCACGCCGTAGCCGAGAAAACTCAGGCCCGAGAGCATGCCGACGCCCCAGGTCAGCATGTTGCCGAAATGCACCAGCAGCGGCGTGAGGATGTTCGGCAGGATCTCCCTGAACAGAATCCGCCGCCGCGAGTAGCCCATCATCTGCGCGGCCTCGACGAACTCCTGCCCCGCCACCGCCACCGCACTGCCACGGGCCAGGCGGATCACACCGGGCGTGAAGGCGATGGCCACAGTCAACACGATCAACCACGGCGCGCGGCCGAGCATGGAGACAATCAACAACACCAGAATCAGGTCGGGAAAGGCCAGCGACACGTCCGCCAGCCAGGTAATCAATTGGTCGAGCCGACGCCGGGAAAAACCCGCCAGCAACCCCAGGGTGCTACCGGTCAACAGCGCAATCGAGGCCGCCGCCACCGACATCCACAACACCGAGAGGCCGCCACTGAGCAAGCGCGACACCACGTCGTGCCCGAGAAAGTCATAGCCCAGTAATGCCGCGCCAACCGGTGCGCCGTACACCGAACCAAGCATTTCCGTCGGGCTGTGCGGCGCCAGCCACGGGCCAGACAAGGCCAGTATCACCACCAGCGCAGTGATCAGCGCGCCTTTGCGGGTTTGCGGTTCCGCCAGCCAGACCTGCCAGCGCGAACGTCGGGAGTCAGTCATGTTTTACCTCTCAAGGCGCCTTGGATGGGGAACGTCGCCACCACGGCTGAATGCCCCGGCGGTTACGCTGAATCATGGTCACGCGGCGGGCGGTGCGCAGTTTCGGCGTAAGCAGCACGGTCAGCAGATCGGCGAGCAGGTTGATCAACACCACGCCGAGGGTGATCACCAGCACGATGGCCTGGACCATCGGCAAATCGCGCATCTGGATCGCCGAATTCAGCGAAGTGCCGATGCCGGGGTAACTGAAAATCACCTCGGCCAACAGCGCGCCGCCGATCAGCGTTCTCAGCGTCAACGCCACGCCTTGAATCGCCGGGATCAGTGCGTTGGGCAGCGTGTGGCGCCAGACGATGCGCCACTCGGGAATGCCGCGCAGGCGCGCAGCGATCACGTAATCGGACTCCAGCGCCTCGATCATCGATGCCCGCACCATGCGCGTCAGGTACGGCAATGCCGACAGGCTCAGGGCCAGCACCGGCAACACCAGGAACTGCAATTGGCGCAGCAACGACTTGTCCGGATCGAGGATCGACACCGCCGGCAGCAGGTCCATGTGCGGCATGGAAAACAGCAGCACCAGACCGATGGCCAACAGAAACCCCGGCGTGGCTTTAAGGAAGATCAGCAGCGACAGGCTCCAGCGATCCAGCCGACTGTCACGGCGCAACGCCAGGGAAACGCCGAGCATCAACGCCGCCGGCACCACCACCGCAATGACCCCGGCGAGCAGCGCCAGGGTGCAGCCGAAACGGCCGAACAGAATGCTGCCGACCGGCGCGTTGGAGTCGAGCGATACACCGAGTTCGCCGCTCAGGGCATGCCCGAGCCAGCGCAGGTACTGTTCGAGAATCGGCCGGTCCAGACCCAACTGGCGTTGCAAGGTGAGGATGCTTTCCAGCGGCGCGTCGGGGCCGAGAATCACCCGGGCCGGGTCCGAGGGCAGCGCCTGCGTGGCAATGAACACCACCAGACTGATGACCCACGCCGTCAGCAATCCGTAAGCCAGGCGCCCGATAAACCACGACAGCCAGGCTGGCGTGCGGGGTTCTTTGCAAGAAGGCTCAGGCATGGTTCACCCACAATTCATCAAAACGCCAAGAGGCAAACGTGGTCTGTTCAGGCTGCAAACCGCCGACCCGCACCGATGCCGCGTCGAGCACATCGTTGAAGCCCCAGATCAGCAAGCCACCGCGTTCGTGTTGAATGCCTTGCGCTTCGTGCACCAGCACTTTGCGTTGCTCAAGGTCGGGTTGCGCCAGCGCCTGGCGGTACAGCGCGCTGAAGCGTTCATCGTGGAAGTTGCTGCGGTTGTAGATGGCCTGTGGCGCATCGTTGTGCAGCGCCGACGCGAGAAAACCCCGGGCCGGTGTGGAGCCCGGCGACAGCAGCCAGTTTTCCCGTTGCGGACCGTTGAACACCGAGCCATCGACCTGAGTGACCTTGATCTCGACCCCGGCCTTTTTCGCCTGTTGCGCAAACACCAGCGCCGCGTTGACACCCGGCCCCGGCGTGGTGGTCAGCTCCACCCGCAGGTCGGTCTGCCCGGCCTGGCGCAACAGCGAACGCGCCTGTTCCAGGTCGTAGGGACGCTGGGCAATGCTGTGGTTGTAGGTGGGGTCGTGGGGCGAATACAGGTCGTTGGCGATGCGCCCGAAACCGTTGAGGCCACGGTCCACCAACTCGCGACGGTCGGCCAGCAGGCGGAACGCCTGGCGCACCCGCTGATCCTGAAACGGTTGCTTCGCCAGATTCAGATTGAACCCGGTGAACGAGGTGCTCGGCGAGGCGTACAACCTCAGCCGCGAGTCGGCCTTGAGCAGTGCGCTGTGTTCGGCTTGCACGCCGCTGGCCACGTCAATCTGCCCGGCGCGCAGGGCGGCGGCGCGGGACACCTGGTCCTTGAACTCGATGATCTCCAGTTCATCGGCATAGGGTTGGCCGGGCTTGTAGTAATTCTCGAAGCGCTGATAAAGCGAGCGCTGGCCGGGAATGAAACTCTTGAGCTTGTAGGGGCCGGCGCCGACCGGGTTGCTGACGGGGTCGTAATCGGTGGGGACGATGCCGCCGAAACTGATCAGGGTTTCATCCAGCGGGTAAAAGCTCTGGCCTTCCTTGAAGCGGATTTCGATGGTGCGCGCATCCAGTTTGCGCAACGCGTTGCGGTCGATCGCGCCCACCAGACCGGCAAATGGCGACGCCAGTTTCGGATCGGTCAGGCGCAGGATCGAGAACAGCATGTCATCGGCGCCGATGCTCTTGCCGTGATGGAACTCCAGGCCCGGTTTGATGCGAATGGTCCACGCACTGGCGTCGGCGTTGGGTTCGGCAAACTCGGCCAGGGCCAGGCGCGTGCTGACGTCGGTGTTCCATTCCCAGAACTTGCTGTACAGCGCCCAGCCGCGAATGATCCCGCCGCCCACCGGTTTGTGCGCGTCGAGGTTGCCCGACTGATCACCATCGATGATGCCGACCCGCAAGCGACCGCCGCGCACCGGAGTGCTGGACAATGCGGCCGCACCGCTGACCTGCGCCCCGCTGTCGCATCCGCTGAGCAGGCTGCTGCCGAGCAACAGGCCGCCACTGACCGCCAGGCCATTGCCGAGAAACCGGCGACGGGAAAATTCGTTCATCGCTGTCTCCTCAGACTCGCTCGGTCACTGCTACACGCCGTGGTGCCGGTGTGCTGACACCCAGTTTCGGCACGTCGAAACCGTGATCCAGATCGAGCAACGGGAACAGCAGATCCGCCACCCGGTGCGCTTCATCGATCAGCGGGAAACCGGACAGAATGAATGCCGATGTGCCCTGCGCTTCGTATTCTCGAATACGCTCGGCGACCTGCTCGGCGCTGCCCACCAGGTAAGTGCCGGCTGCCGGGCCGAGGATGTTGAAGCCGAACAGGCTCGGGCCGAGCCAGACGTTCGGGTAGATCTCCAGGTCCCGGGCCTTGGGTAAACGGCCGGCGCGAATGGCCTCGACGTTGCGCTGGATCTGCGGATCGTCGCTGTGGAAGGTTTCCAGGGTTTCACCGGGCGGCAATTGACGTTCGATGGCCGTGCGCGCGGTTTGCAGCGAGGTACGTTGCAAGAGTTTTTCAGCGTGGGCCCAGGCCTCTTCCTCGGTTTCGCGAACGATGATTTGCAGGCGCGTGCCGAAGGTCAGCTCACGGCCGATTTTCGCGGCTTCTGCTGCGACCTTGCGGAATTTCTCACCGAGTTTCGGCGGGGTGTTGGCGAAGCTCAGGTACACGTCGAGCAGTTGCACCGAATGCGCGACACCCGGCCCCGACGTGCCCGCGCCCCACAGTGGGATGCCAGGCTTTTGCTTCGGCGGATGCCAGCCACCCAACGGATGACTCGCGGCAGCCGGTGAACGGGGGGCGAGCTTGACGTACTGGCCGTCGAACCCCGAGGTGTCCCCGGCGTAGAAGCTCTGGAACGCACGCCAGTATTCGAGGCTGAAGTCATAACGTTCGTCGTGGGGGTAATGCACGCCGAGGGTGGCAAGGCCGGCGTCATTGCCATTGACCACGTTGAACAGCAGGCGGCCGTTGGAGAATTGATCGAAGGTCAGCGCCCACTTGGCCAACACGGCTGGCGACAGTTCGCCGGGGTGTTGCGCGACCAGGAAGCGCAGGCGTTTCGTGGCATCAATCAGCGCGGCCGAGACAGCGAGGCTTTCGTTGGGGCTGGAACCCAGCAGCGAACCGTAGTAACCGAGACGGTCGCTGGCCACGGCAAGTTGTTTCAGATGTTCGAAATCGGTTGTCCAGCGGCCTTCGGGTTCCCACGGATAAGGCCCGTCGGGGGTGGTGAGGTACCAGAGAATTTTTACAGCCATGGGTGTGTTCCTTGAATGTGTGTCGACCTTGCGGGCGATGAGGCCCTTGAACCTTGCGGTGATCTTTCGGCCGCCATCGCCGGCAAGCCGGCTCCTACAGGGTTCCGTGTTTTGTTCAGGTCAATCGGTGTACGCCGAACTTTGTAGGAGCCGGCTTGCTGGCGATGGGGCCCTTGAACCTTGCGTCGATCTTTCGGACGCTATCGCCGGCAAGCCGGCTCCTACAGGGGGTCTGTGTTTTGTTCAGGTCAATCGGTGTACGCCGAACTTTGTAGGAGCCGGCTTGCTGGCGATGGGGCCATTGAGCTTTGCGTCGATCTTTCGGGCGCTATCGCCGGCAAGCCGGCTCCTACAAGGGGACCTGAAATCGTTAGCTGCGCCGGTCGATGGCCGGCACCAGGCCCAGCTCGGTGGCTTTGTCGTACAGGCCGCTCATTTTCCATTGCTGGGTCAGCACGCCAGGGCCATAGGCACGGGAGCCGCCGAGGGCGTCGGCGAGCAATTGCAGTTGCGCGCCCTCCTCCAGCAACAGGATGAATTCGGCGGTGGCGCGCAGGCCCTGTTTGCCCCACACGGTGGAGCCGCCGTTGGCTTCGAGAATCGCCAGGTTGAAGGGGTTTTCGGCAATCTTGTCGAGGATGAAATCGACTTCCGGCTGACGACGGTCGATGTACACCGGCAACTCCCGGGCGAGCTGATAACGCTGCACCGGCACGTAGTGGAACGGCAGCGTGCGGTGGGTTTGCGCCCAGGCGCCGAGGTATGGCGAGTGCACATGGGACACGGTGGTCACATCGGCATGTTGCTGGAACAGTTTGGTGTAACGCCCCAACCCACCCTTGCCTTTGCCGAAGATCACCTTGCCTTCGAAGTCGGTGACCGTGGCTTGCAGCGGCTTGCGGTAATTCCACGGGCCACCGTAGTTCACCGACACCAGCAGCTCCTGGCCCGGTACGCGCTCGATGAAACCAACGGTGCCGTTGGCGGTGATGGTGTTGGTTTCACGGAACACGGTGAAGGCTTCTTCAGCCTCGACCAGCACCTTGTCGATGAAGTTTTTCAGTTCTTCGCTGATCAGTTGTTCGTTGATGAGTACGGTCATGGCAATTCTCCAGAGTCAGGCGCGGCGCTTGGCCAACAGTTCATGGGCGGCTTGCAACGGGCGCGGATCGACCCAGTCGGCGATGGAAAAATCGCGTTCGAGGAAGCCGTGCAGGTAAAGGAAATCTTTCTGGGTATCGAGAAATTCCAGACGCTGTGCCGACAGGTCAGGCGCCAGCGTGGTGTGGAATTCACCGCGATAGGCTTCGGCGACACCGGCACTGCCGGCGCGGGTTTCTTCTTCGAGAATCGCGTTCAACGCCTCGCGATTGTTCGCCGCCCAATCGGCGGCGCTGAGGGTTTGCGCGAGGAAGCGCACGACCAGGTCGAAATGGTTGTCCAGCAGGCTCTGGTGGACCGTGATCGGGCGCGGCGTGCCATTGTTGATGCGATAGCGCGGCTCTGCGATCAGGTCGAGGTCAATGCCCACCACCAGCCCGAGACGCCGCGCGGCATCATCGGCGGACGCGCCTTTGACGTACACCGCGTCGACTTCACCGCGCACCAGGTAATCGAGGCCCGACCAAAGGCGTTGCAAGCCCTCTTGAGGATTCGCCGCCTGCTCCTGGTTTTGCAGCGCCACTTCCACCAGTTCGACGTCATCGAAGCCCAGCCCCGCCAGACTCAACGCGCCTTTGTAGCCGTGCAGGCTCATGGCCCGAGCGATGCTGCCGGGGCGGGTTTCACCCCAGGCCGGCAGCGCCAGACGCTTGCCCTTTAGGTCTTGCGGACGACGAATGCCGGAGTCCGGGCGAACCAGGATGGTTTGCCACTCTTCGATCCAGGTCAGGCCGATCAGGCGACTCGGCGCACCAGCGGCGCGTGCCGCCAGGGCCGGTACGTTGCCGCCTTCACGAAACAGGCCCGGCAACTCGTGATCGTAGTGGTGATGCCCCAGTTGCCGGGCCTCCTGCAAGGTCGACACCGGCAGGCCGTCAGCGGCGAATTCTTCGCTGAGCCAGCCGAGTTTGTAGGCGATGCCGGAAGCGGTCGGCACCGGGCAACGGGTGAACCAGATCTGCTCCAGTTCAGCCGGGGCAGCGGGTCGGGATTGTTTGGCAGCAAGCGTCATGGGCAGCTCCGTGGTTGGGCAAGTGTCTGTTGCCAGAGCT
Source organism: Pseudomonas sp. BF-R-01 (assembly GCF_019946615.1). Taxonomy (NCBI): domain Bacteria; kingdom Pseudomonadati; phylum Pseudomonadota; class Gammaproteobacteria; order Pseudomonadales; family Pseudomonadaceae; genus Pseudomonas; species Pseudomonas sp. BF-R-01. The sequence continues at coordinate 6,033 of NZ_JAGYFX010000025.1, read as the reverse complement.
ATTGCAGCGCCCGTGCCAAGAGCTGAAACGCCCGGTTTAAGGGGCTTTGCGCCTGACACCAAGCAAACAACCGACGCTGGTTGCTGGCCTGCCAGCAGCATTGCGCGGCGACTGCTGCTGGCCGAGCAGTCGCCTCAGCGGCATTGCTTCCCCAGCAACACCACCCCGCCCAACCCCTTGCCGGGCGGGCATTCCAGCCCTTGGCGCAGAACTTGCTCAAGGCCCTTCAACGCCCGTGAAACACCGATCCCTTTGTAGGAGCCGGCTTGCCGGCGATGGCGGTGCATCAGGCGACATCCATGTTGTTTGATCCGCCGCCATCGTCGGAACGCCGCCCGCAGCAAGCCGGCTCCTACAAGGTTTCATGGCCATCATCAGATCAATGATCAGAGGTACAGCAATGAGCAAGGTCGAACACAACCCCGCCGGACAACTGATACAAGAACAGGCGCCGATCCGCCTGCTGGACAGCGAGGCTCAAGCCATCGCCGTGGCCAGGGACATCGCCCGGGAGATTGCCGAAATTGCCGCCGACGCCAGTCAAAACGGCCAACTGCCACGGCGTCAGGCGCAACTGTTGTCGGAGAGCGGCTTGACCGCCATTGGCGTGCCCAAGGCGTTTGGCGGCCTCGGCGCTTCGGTGGAAACCATCGTCGAAACCGTGCGAATCATTTCAGTCGCCGACGGCGGCGTCGGTCAGTTGCTGCAAATCCACAACGTCATGCTGCGAGGGATTTTTACCGGATACTCCGACGAGATTCGCGACCGACTGGTTCGCGATGTATTGGCCGGCAAGCGTTTCGGCAATGCCCTGGCGGAAGTCGGCGGCAAGAATAAATTCGCCCTCAAGACCCGCGTCGAACGCCGCGCCGACGGCAAGCTGATCCTCAATGGCAGCAAGTTCTACTCCACCGGTTCCTACCTGGCCGAGTGGATTTCCCTGACCGCCGCCAGCGATGACGGCGGTGCCGGTGTGCTGCTCAATCGCAACACACCGGGCCTGACGCTGGTGGATGACTGGGAAGCGTTCGGCCAGAAAAACTCGGTCAGCGGCACAGTGATTTTCGACAACATCGAACTCGACGAAGGGTTCGTCTCCCAGCGCAAAGGGCCGATGAAACGTACCGGGTTGACCTTCCCACAGATTCTCCACGCGGCCATCGACACCGGCATTGCCGAAGGTGCGTTGTCGGCTGCGGTGGATTACCTGAATCACAATGCGCGGCCGTGGGTGGAAAGCGGCGTCGATCACGCCAATCAGGAGCCGCACATCATCAAGCAGATCGGCGAATACGCCGTGGCCCTGCGCGGCGCGCAATCACTGCTGCGCGACGCGGCGCGGGTGTTCGATCAGCACGAACTGGACCCGGACAACAAGGAACTGCAGGACGAGCTGATTCTGTCGGTGGCCACCGCCCGCGCCCACTCCGACGCGGCGTCGCTGAAAATCTCCAGCGACATTTTCTCCCTGCTTGGCGCCAGTTCCTCGCTGAGCAAATGGAACCTCGACCGTTTCTGGCGCAACGCAAGGGTCCACACCACCCACGACCCGATCCGCTGGCGCCTGCACCACGTCGGCAACTACTACCTCAACGGCGTCGACCCCGGCGAATACACCGCAATCCTCAACGCCAAGGAAAAACAGGGCGCGACCAGCCCCGGACGGTGATCCCCCAGGCACCGTCTCCCCTTGTAGGAGCCGGCTTGCTGCGGGCGGCGTTCCGACGATGGCGTCCTCGAAATCGATGCAAATCCAAAGGCCCCATCGCCAGCAAGCCGGCTCCTACAGGGACGGCGTTCAACCTGAACAAATGCGAAACCCTGTAGGAGCTGGCTTGCCAGCGATGGCGTCCTCGAAATCGATGCAAATCCAAAGGCCCCATCGCCAGCAAGCCGGCTCCTACAGGTTCGGCGTTCCACCTGAACAAATGCAAAACCCTGTAGGAGCTGGCTTGCCGGCGATGGCGTCCTCGAAATCGATGCAAACCCAAAGGCCCCATCGCCGGCAAGCCGGCTCCTACAGGTTCGGCGTTCAACCTGAACAAATGCGAAACCCTGTAGGAGCGAGGCTTGCCCGCGAAGGCGCCCTAAAGCCCCATGCAAAATCCCAAGGCCCCATCGCCGACAAGCCGGCTCCTACAGGGTCGAGATCGTGTCCGCACACCACACAGAGCTTTTTCATGATCGAAAAACATCCTCTCTTGCGCAGCCTGGCGATTTACCGGGAGATGCCCTGGCGCTTCGCCCTGGTGGCGGCGTTGTACATCGCGGTGAACCTCGGACTGGTCTGGCAGCAATGGCTGATCGGCCACGCCGTCAACGACGTCAGCGCCGGCCGCGCGGTTGTCCGGCAAGCCGATGGCAGTCTCGACGCCAGCCTCGGCTGGTACTGGTTGTGGCTGATGCTCGCCGTGGCGTTCGGCCGTGGCGTCTTGCAATACGCCGCCAGCGTGCTGTCGCTGGTGCTCAGCCAGGAACTGCTGACGCGCCTGCGCGAGCGCATCCTGCAGCAGGTGCAAACCCTGCACCTGGGTTATCACTGGCAGCACGGCATGGGCGAAATGATCACCCGCACCACCCGCGATGCCGACAAGGTGCGCGATGCGCTGATCAGTTTCTGGCGCCAGGTGGTGGAAACCCCGCTGGTGGTGCTGGCCACCGTCGGCCTGTTGAGCTGGTACAACCCGCTGCTGGGGTTGGTGCCGCTGCTGCTGACGGTGTTCGGCCTGTGGATTTTCGTGCGCCAGACCGAGCGTCTGGTCAGCCTCGACCGCGCCGTCGGCGAGGCCTACGACCGGGTCAATCAGGACCTCAGCGAAGGCATCGGCGGCGTGCGGGTGATCAAATCGTTTGGCCTGGAACACAGCCGCATCCAGCGTTTCGCCGGGCAGGTGGCGGTGTTCGCCGAGCATGCCCGCCAGGCCCTCGCCTATTCCAGTTCGCGGATTCCGTTGCCTCAAGCGGTCGTCGCGCTGGGGCATGTGTGGATTCTGGTGTACGGCGCGCACCTGGTGGCCACCGCGCAATTGGGCATCGGTGAACTGGTGACCTCGCTGCTGATCGCCACCACCCTGGTGTTCCGCATCGAAGGCATTGGCCGGGTGATGCAGACCTTCGCCGACGCACGCTCCAGCGCCGAACGGATCTGGCAACTGCTGGACGAGCCTGCAGCGATCCGCAGCGGCAACGCACCCCTGCCCGACACGCCGCTGGGGCTGAAACTGGAACACGTCAACGTCAGCGCACCGGGTGGCGGCCTGGACATTCTTCATGACTGCTCGCTGACCGTGCAGCCCGGCGAAATCGTCGCGCTCGTCGGCGCCACCGGCACTGGCAAAAGCCTGTTGGCAAGCCTGTTGCCACGCCTCAGCGACATCAATTCCGGGCGTCTGCTGATCGGTTCGGACAGCGCCGGCTGGCAAGACATTCGCCAGTTGAACCTCGACGAATTGCGACGCCGGGTGCACGTGGTGCCACAGGAAAGCTTCCTGTTTTCCGACACCCTGGCGGCCAACCTGCGCCTGACCGCATCCGACGCCAGCGATCAACAACTGCGTCACGGTTTGCGCCTGGCCGCCGCCGAAGATGTGCTGGAACGCCTGCCGCACGGCCTGGCCACGCCGCTGGGGGATCGCGGCGTGACCTTGTCCGGCGGCCAGCGCCAGCGTCTGAGCCTGGCTCGCGCGCTGCTTGGCGAGCCGGACATTCTGTGCCTGGACGACGCCACCAGCGCGCTGGATGCGATCAGTGAACGCCAGGTACTCAACAACATTCGCCAGTTGCGCCGCGATCAGGGCCGGGCCACCACGTTGCTGGTGATCTCCAGCAAGCTCTCGACCATCCTCCTGGCCGACCGCGTGCTGATGCTGCAGGACGGCAAAATCGCCGCCAACGGCACCCACGAAGCATTACTCAAAACCCATCCGGACTACCGCGACCTGCTAGGGATCGACCATGGCTAACCCAATCGCCGGCAAGGCCTTGAGCGATATCGAAATCGAAGAAATGCTCGCCCGCAAGGCCCTCGACCGCAGCATGTTCAGCCGGCTGTTGCCGCTGCTGAAACCGATTCGCCGGCACATTGTCGGCGTCATCGGCATTGAACTGCTGCTGGTGTTCACGGTGTTTCTGCGGCCGTGGTTTGTCCGCGAATTGCTCGACCGTGGGCTGATTCAACAGAACGATCACTGGCTGCTCGACGAACGCCTGGTGCTGTGGCTCGGCCTCGGATTGGCGGCCAGTTGGCTCGGGCGTTTCCTGCTCGCCGGTGTCTCGCAGTTTGTCGCAGGCAGCGCGGCGATCCGCGTACTCAATGACTTGCGGGTGCGCGTATTTGCCCATGTGCAGAGCTTGAGTGTCAGCTACTTCGACCGGACCAAGGCCGGGCGGATCATTTCTCGCGCCGACCGCGATGTCGACGCCCTCGAACCGCTGCTGATTCAGGGCCCACCCGAACTGCTGGGCGCATTGCTACGCTGTGGCCTTGCCTCGGTGATGTTGTGGCGGATCGACCCGCGATTCTTTCTCAGCCTCGCCGCCACGGTGCCGTTGCTGGTGTTGGCGACCTGGAGTTTCAAACGCATTTCCCAGCGCAACTGGGCCAAAGTCGCGGAAAACCGCAGCCGTTTCACCGCGCATCTGGTGGAGAGCGTCAGCGGCGCGCGCATGTTGCAACAATGCGCCCAGCAAGCGCCCAACCTGCGGCGCTATCGCGGCTTGCTGGATGATTTCAATCAGGCGCTGATTCGCGGCAGCCTGCGATCCAGCTGGTTTGCACCGTTCACCGCGCTGCTCAGCTCCGCCGGCATGGCGGTGCTGTTGCTGGTGGGCGCCTATGGTCTGGCGCAGGCGGATGTCACCGTGGGCCAGGTCGCGGAAAGCCTGTTTTATGTGTTCCTGTTTCTTGGGCCGTTGCAGGAACTGTCGGACCTGTTCGAGCGTTACGCCACCGGATCGGCCTCGGCGCAGCGGATCTTTTTGCTGCTCGACACGCGCCCGGAGATCAGCGACAGCACCACCCCGCAACGCCTGGGCAAGGCCCGCGGCGAAGTCAGTTTTGAACGGGTGCGGTTTGCCTACGATGCCGGCAATTCTTCACCGGTGATCAATGACCTCGACCTGCAGATTCCGGCCGGCGAAGTGCTGGCGATCGTCGGCCCCTCGGGCCATGGCAAGAGCACGCTGGTGCAGTTGCTGACGCGTTTTTACGAGGTGCAGTCGGGGGCGGTGAAACTCGATGGCGTTGATATCCGCGACCTCTCCCAGCATGAACTGCGGCGCAACGTCGGCGTGGTGCTGCAGGACAATGTGCTGTTCAGCGGCAGCATCCTCGATAACCTGCGCCTCGCCGCGCCCCAGGCGGACGATGCCCGGCTGATTGCTGCTGCCCGGGAACTGGGAGCGGACGAAGTGCTGGAACGCCTGCCGCATCAGTACCAGACCGAAGTCGGGCCGCTGGGCGGGCACTTGAGCCATGGCCAGCGGCAACTGGTGTGCCTGGTGCGCGCCTACCTCGCGGACCCGGCGGTGCTGGTGCTGGACGAAGCGACTTCGGCGGTCGACATCCACACCGAGCGACGCATTCAGCGCGCGTTCCGCCGACTGTGCGAGGGCCGCACCGCGATCATCATCGCCCACCGCCTGGCAACCATTCGTGATGCCGACCGCATTGCAGTGATCCGTCATGGCCGCCTGGTCGAACAAGGGCCGCACAGCCAATTGATCGATCAGGGCGGCGCCTATGCGGCATTGTACCAGACCTATCTGCGCAGCGCCGAAGCGGGTGCGTCGATCGACGATATCGTCGCCACAGCGCCGGCATGATCAAGACCGCCATCGCCGGCAAGCCGGCTCCTACAAGGTCACCGATAACCTGTAGGAGCCGGCTTGCCGGCGATAGCAATCTGCAAAACACCACAAAACCCTCTGCTGCACCCCGAACAACCATTGCTGACAGACTGCTGCTACAGCAGCACCTCCCACCACCAACACCACTTCTATCCCCGTCAAACGCCCGCCCCCGCTGACCCAAAC
>NZ_JAGYFX010000024.1:0-70532 GCF_019946615.1 Pseudomonas sp. BF-R-01 | reverse complement strand
GCTCGCGATGGCGGTGGGTCAATCACATTGATGGTGACTGATACACCGCCATCGCGAGCAGGCTCGCTCCCACAGGGAACTTCACCTGTCATCACATCGGCGGTGTGACGCCATCCTTGCCAGCCGAGATGGATTGAGCGGTCAGCGTTCCATCCGCACTCTGAGTCACAAACGTCACGATCTTCACACCCACCTTCAGCAAGCTGCGATCCCCCGGCACCAGGTTCACGATCGGCACATCCTCCGGCACCAGAATCTTCTGCTGTCCGCCCTTGTAGTTGACGGTCAACACCCGACCATTACTGACCACCAGATCACCGACGCTGCCGTTGGTCATGCTGCTGCCCTTGACCAGGTCGAAGGGTCGATGCCCATCGCCACTGCCGGCCAGCTCCGGCGGAAAAACGTGGACTTCCAGCGCTTTGAGCGAGCCATCTTCCTGCGCAATAGCCGCCGAGCCGATGTAGCTGCCCGGTTTGATGTCTTCGATATTGGCCAGGGTGACGGCGCGAATCCTGGTGTCCTTGGTCAGGTTGATGACCACGTTTTCGCCACTGTTGACGTGGACTTTCAACACGTCGGAGCTGACCCCGGTGATTTCGCCGCGTACGCCGATGCGCATGCCCGGTGCGTCCGCAGCCTGGGCGAGGCTTGCCATGAACAATCCGATCAAAGTGCCGCGAATCAGGTAACGGAACATCGCGTTCATGAAAGTGCCTTCCGGTGATGGGTCGTAAGAGAGAACATAAGCACGCTATCGAACAAGATGTAAGTGAATGTATCATCGGATCTTGAAATTCAGGCGCAGGTTCCAGCGCCACTCATTCCGCAAAGGAATGATTGCTATCACTCCAATCCCTCTTCCGCCGACTCGGCCTGCCACTTAGCCTTCACGCATTCCTTTCTGTTCAGCGAGACACGTTATGAACTCAGCGACTCAGGTGCCCCACGGTGCCGCGACAATGACCAAAGGCATGGTGCTGCTGTTTGCCTTCTGCTGCGGCGCCATCGTTGCCAACATTTACTACGCGCAACCGATCATCGGCCTGATCGCGCCCGACATCGGCCTGACCAGCACCATGGCCAGCCTGATCGTTTCGCTGACCCAGATTGGCTACGCGCTGGGCCTGTTCTTCCTGGTGCCGCTGGGTGACCTGCTGGAAAACCGCCGACTGATGATCATCACCACCGTGGTGGCGATTGCCAGTCTGTTGGGCGCCGCGTTCACCGATCAGCCGAATGTGTTTCTGCTGATCTCGTTGCTGGTGGGTTTCAGCTCGGTGTCGGTACAGATCCTGATTCCACTGGCCGCGCACCTGGCACCGGAGGAATCTCGCGGTCGAGTGGTCGGCGGGATCATGGGCGGTTTGCTGCTGGGGATCCTGCTGGCGCGACCGGTGTCCAGCGTCGTGGCTGACCACTTCGGCTGGCGGGCGATGTTTGTGATTGCGGCGGTGTTGATGGCGGCCATCAGTATCGTGCTGGCCATGACCATTCCCAAGCGCCAGCCTGATCACAGCGCCTCCTACGGTCAGTTGCTCGGTTCGCTGTGGACGCTGCTGCGCCAGCAACCGGTATTGCGCCAGCGCGCGTTTTATCAGGGCTGCATGTTCGCCACGTTCAGCCTGTTCTGGACCGCCGTGCCGCTGGAATTGGCGCGTAATCATGGCTTGTCGCAAACCCAGATCGCGATTTTCGCCCTGGTCGGCGCCATCGGTGCCATCGCTGCGCCCATCGCCGGTCGACTCGCCGATGCTGGCCACACCCGCATCGCTTCGCTGTTGGCGCTGCTGTTCGCCAGCCTGAGCTTCCTGCCAGCATTCATCCATCCGGCCTACAGCGTCATCGGCCTCGCCGTCACCGGCGTGGTGCTCGACTTCTGTGTACAGATGAACATGGTCCTCGGCCAACGGGCGGTCTACGCCCTCGACGCCAAAAGCCGCAGTCGCCTGAACGCGTTGTACATGACCAGCATCTTCATCGGCGGCGCGTTTGGCTCCTCGGTAGCCAGTGCGGTGTACGAGCATGGCGGCTGGTTGTGGATCGTGATTGTGGGTAGCGCGTTTCCACTGCTGGCGTTGTTGCGGTTTTTGGGTGTTTCACAGGAGCGTTCACTGGCGACGGCATAGACATCCAAAAGCTTCGCGGGCAAGTCTCCCCGAGAATGAATGCTTTCGCTCTGCGTCAGCAATCACCCCGAGGTATTCCCGGTTTACACTCAGCGTCCGGAGCCTGAAGCGATGCGGGATGTGGTTCGCGGTTGACCGGTTCAAATGCCGCCTGACCTGCGGCATGTTTTGTTCAAGGAGTGTGCAATGACCCGACGTACTTTTCTCATCACCGGCGCCAGCAAAGGCATTGGCCGCGCGGTGGCCGAACACCTGGACCGCGCCGGACACCGGGTGGTCGGCATTGCCCGCACGCCTGACCTGAGTTTTCCCGGCATCCTGTTTCCGCTGGATTTGAGCGACAGGGCACTCACTCAGGAAGTGCTGGCGGACCTGGCCGGGACTTACGAGTTCGATGGGCTGGTCAACAACGTCGGCCTGGTACGCCCGCAAGTGTTGGGAGAAATCGACCTCGATACGTTCGATGACGTAATGCGGGTCAACCTGCATTCAGCGTTGCAGGCCACCCAGGCGCTGCTGCCGAACATGCGCGCCAAGGGTTGGGGTCGGGTGGTGAACATTTCCAGCCTGACGGTGCTCGGGATTACCCAGCGCACGGCGTATGCCGCGGCAAAAGCGGCGTTGATCAGCTTCACCCGCTCCTGGGCGCTGGAACTGGCGCAAACCGGCGTGACGGTGAACGCCGTGGCACCCGGACCGACGGAAACGGAGCTATTTCGCGCCAACAACCCGCCGGGAAGCGAGGGCGAGGCGCGTTATCTGGCCGGTGTGCCGATGGGGCGTCTGGGACAACCGCAAGAAATTGCCGCCGCGATTGCATTTTTGCTGTCCGAACAGAGTGGATTCATCACCGGCCAGACGCTGTTTGTAGACGGTGGTTCTTCAATAGGCAAAGCGGCGTTCTGACCCACAACACAGATCCCTGTAGGAGCGGTCCGGCTGCTTGAAGAACAAACCGTCACCGTCAGCGGCAGGATTCGTGTCAGCGCCGCGCAAGGTCTGCGTGAAGCGGTGCTGGCCCATCAAGGGCTGACCATGGCGTCGGCATGGATGTTTGCACCGGAGCTGGCCAGCGGAGTGGTCAGGAGCTGTGGGCGGTGTTTCCAACCGGGCGGATGGCCAGCGCCAAGGCTCGGGCGTTTGTGGAGTATGTGCAGGGGTTGTTGGTAAAAAGGGTCTGAGAGCACCTGTTTCGTTTATTGCGATTTTCGATTATTTCGAATAGCCTGCCAGCTTCGCTTACTCAGAAGGCTGGAACCATCATGTCACCCACCCTCCATCCGACGATAAACCTCCCGCTGGAGCGCGAAGTGCAGGCTGCTATTGAAGGTCAGCGCGCATTGGCGGCCTACCTTGCCACTCAATTCGAAACACAGCGCATCCAGATTTTCGACGAACAGAATGAGGCTCACAGCGTCGAATTACCCACTTCGGCTCTTCGTTTGCTAGTCGATATCCTGGAAGCGCTCGCTGCGGGCAATGCTGTCAAAGTAGTCCCGGTTCACGCTGAACTGACGACGCAGGAAGCGGCTGATCTGCTTAACGTCTCACGCCCGCACCTGATCAAACTGCTCGAATCCGGCGACTTGTCCTACCACAAAACCGGCAAGCACCGACGTGTGCGCTTTGCCGATTTGATGGACTATAAAAACCGGCGCGATACCGCCAGCGAGCAAGCAATGATGCTGCTCGCCGAGCAGGCACAAGCGTTAAGGACAGGATACGAGTGAGGCACTCCTCTTTTACCGCTGTATATGACGCATGTGTGCTGTACCCCGCGCCCCTGAGAGATTTTTTGATGTGGCTTGCACTCTCCGGACGTTTTAGAGCGAAATGGACAATGGAGATACACAACGAATGGAAACGCAATTTGCTCAAAAACCGTCCGGATCTGACCACAGGACAACTGAACCGCACGTCCGAACTGATGGATCAGGCATTACCCGACGCTTGCGTGTCCGGTTACGAAGAGCTTATTGAAGGATTGACGCTACCCGACGTCGATGATCGACACGTCCTGGCTGTTGCCATTCACTGTAATGCCAGCGTCATCGTCACCTTCAACCAGAAAGATTTCCCCTGCACCGCCCTGAGCCCCTTCGGTATTGAGGCTCAGCATCCTGACGAGTTCGTCGATAACCTTTTTGATCTCGATCCGGCGGCAGTAATCGAGGCGGCACAACGGCAGCGCAAGCAGCTGAAGCTGCCGCCAATGGATGTCAGTAGTTACCTTGAACTTCTGCTGCGTCAGGGCCTGGTTCAATCGAGCAAGGCATTGACCGAGTACCGCGCCATTCTCTGAACGTCCTTCACAGACTCCAGACAGCAAAACGGCGATCCGTAGATCGCCGTTTCCATTTACTGCCCGAATTGCCGTCCCAACCCACCCGGCACGCCATGGATGTCCGTGTCTTCCCATGGCCCGTTCGGGCTGATCGAGCGGCTCCAGCCGTTGTTCCAGCGGTAGTACGTGCGCTGGCGGTAGAAGGTGTTGGTCTGGTCATCGAGCACATATACGCCGAGCTTTTGATCCCAATGGCTGTTACCGCCCGGTGGCGGTGCGAAGCTGGCCGAGGTGCGTGGCATCGGTTTGGCGGGCTTGGCCGGAATACTTGGCTTGCCTGGCGTCGGTGTCGTTGACGGCGTCGGGCGGGGCTGCGACGGCGGGATCGGTGGCAGCGACGTCGGCTCTGGGCGCTGGACCGCACACGCGCTTAACCCCAAAACCAGACTGAGCAGGGTAATACGAGCAATGGCGGTCATGGCGGTGGTTCCTGTTATTTGTCTGGGCTGTCGATGGTCAGTTTTTGCGCCGCGGTGGTGCTGCTGGCCAGAGGCTGGCTGCGACCGATCCATTCGCCGGCAGTCGGTTGGCCGGCCCGTGAGATTCGCGCAACCAGTTGGACTTCAGGAAAGTTCGACAGTTTCAACTGCGGCATCATTGCGTCGGCATCGCCCAGTTCCACGGTCGCCGGCAAGTCAGCCACGGTCAGGCGTTTGGCGGCCAATGGTGCTGGGGGCCCCGAGGTGGCGCGGGCGAAAATGAACACGCTGTCACCCGGCTGAACCTTGGCCTTGAGCTCTGGCGCCAGATCGACGCTGACCTTGAGCAGCGCCGCAACCTTGGGCGCAGGTGCCTGGGCAACCTTGCCGCCGCTGGCTTCGAGTTTCTCGGTAGCCCGGGCAATACCGCCTTGCAGTGCAGCGCGGGAGCCGTCTTCCGGTGGCAGTTGCACCAACAGGCGATTCCAGTAATCGATGGCGTCCTGATAATGCGCGCTTTCAAACGCGGCGATACCGAGCAGGCCAAGGCTGGTGACTTCCTTCGGATCGGCTTTCAGCGCTTCGTCGGTGAGGGCCTGAACCTTGTCCGACCACTTCTTGCCATCGGCGAAGTACTGGGCTTGCGCCCATTGGCCGAGCAGTTCCGGCTGACGACCGGCCAGGTTCACCGTGCGCTCGAAGATCTTCGCCGCGTCGGCGGGACGATCCTGCGCCATGTAAGTACGACCCAGGAAGTACAGGCCTTCGGCCGAATCCGGTTGAGCGGCGACGGCGCGTTCCAGACGGCGGGTCATCTCTTCCATCGACTGCGGTGCCTGGGAGAATTCGCGGGTCAGTTCGACCTTGTCGCTGGCGCCGAAATGCAGGTAGAGCCCAAGCCCCAACACCGGCACCAGAATCGCCGCCAGCAATGGCAACGGTTTGCCCAGACGTGCCGCGCGCGGTGCATCGGCGCCTTCGGTGTCGGCGAGCAACTCACGAGCAGCTTCGGCGCGACCGGTTTCCAGTTGCGCAGCGTTGAGCACGCCCTCTTCCTGCTCGGTTTGCAACTCAGCCACGCGCTCTTGATACAGCGCGACGTTCAGGGCAGTACGATCCTCTTCCAGCTGGGCGCGGCGGCCACGCAGAACGGGAATCAGCAGAAAACTCAGGGCAACCAGAAGCAGCAGACCTGCAGCGAGCCAGAAATCAATCATTCTTGGTTTTATCCAACAGTTGATCGAGGCGCTCGCGCTCCTCGGCAGAAAGCTCATCCTTGGCATCAGCGCGTTGGACGCGACGACGGCGGACGATCACGGCGATGATCACAAAACCGCCCAACAGCAGGCCGGCGGGGCCGAACCAGAGCAAGGCAGTCTTGGCGTTGAGTGCGGGTTTGTAGCGGACGAAATCACCGTAGCGATCGACCATGAAATCGATGATCTGCTGATTGTCCTTGCCCTCGCCCAGCATGCGGAAAATCTCTTTGCGCAGGTCGGCGGCGATCGGTGCGTTGGAATCGGCGATGTCCTGATTCTGGCACTTGGGGCAACGAAGCTCTTTGGTCAGCTCGCGAAAACGCTCGCGATCACCTTCTTTGGCGAACTCATAGGTGTCGATGGCCGCGTGCGCCACGCCGGCCATGCTCAAGCCCAATACAGCGGCAGCTATCCAGCGCTTCATGGCTTGGCCTCGTCCACCAGCGCCTGATACTTGGCCGCCAGTTTTTCGCGCCAGACCTGCTCGTCGATCACGCCGACAAATTTGTCGCGGATGATGCCCTTGGCGTCGATGAAGAAGGTTTCCGGAGCGCCGTATACGCCGAGGTTCAGGCCCAGCGTGCCTTCGTCGTCACGGATGTCCAGTTGATACGGGTTGTGGAACTCCACCAGCCACTTCAAGGCATCCGCATTGATGTCCTTGTAGTTGATGCCGTAGATCACCACACCCTTCTCGGCCAGTTTGTTCAACACCGGGTGCTCGACCCGGCAGGAAATGCACCAGGTGCCCCACACGTTGACCAGCGCCGGTTTACCGAGAATATCTGCCTTGGTCAGGGTCTTGTCGCCCTGCACCGCGGGCAGGGAAAACTCCGGGAACGGCTTGCCGATCATTGCCGAAGGCAGCTCGGCCGGGTCCAGATAGAGCCCGCGATAAAGGAAAACAGCCACCACCAGAAAAACCGCCAGCGGCAACAGCATCAACCAACGTCTCATGCAGTCGCTCCCGTCATGCCCAACGCTTCACGCACGCGGCTTTTCACCTTGACCCGATAACGACGATCCAGCGCCGCCAGCAGCCCGCCCAAACCGGTCAGCAGACCGCCGAACCAGATCCAGCGCACGAACGGTTTGACGTGCACGCGCACGGCCCAGGCGCCATCACCCAGCGGTTCGCCGAGTGCGACATAGAGGTCGCGGGTGAACCCGGCGTCGATCCCGGCTTCAGTCATCACCGAGTTCTGCACGGTGTACAGGCGTTTTTCCGGGTGCAACACACTGATTTCCTTGCCGTCGCGGATCACCCGTACGGTGCCTTTGTCGGAGGTGAAGTTCGGGCCTTCGAAGTGCTTGGCGCCTTCGAACACGAACTGATAACCGCCAAGATCCATGGACTCACCTGGCGCCAGGCGCAGGTCACGTTCGGCGCTGTTCTGGCTCGACAGCACGACACCGAGCGCGCACACGGCGATACCCAAATGCGCAAGCTGCATGCCCCAATAGCTGCGAGTCAGGGTCGGCAGGCCTTTGATCAGGCCTTTGTGGCGGGTCTTGTCGAAGATGTCGCGGATACCGGCCAGCAACACCCAGGCGGCCAGCATGAACGTCGCGATCACGGCCCAGTTGAAATCGCCATAAGCGACGCCAGCCACCACGGCCAGCGCGGCGCTGCCGAGCAACACCGGGGTCAACATGCTCATCAGCCATTTGACCGGAGTGTCTTTCCAGCGCACCAGCATGCCAACCGCCATCACCACCATCAGCAACGCCATCAACGGAATGAACAGCGCGTTGAAATACGGCGGGCCGACCGACAGCTTGGCGCCGGTCATTGCATCGAGAATCAGCGGGTACAAGGTGCCCAGCAGGATCATCGACGCCGCTACCACCAGCACCAGGTTGTTGCCCAGCAGCAAGGTTTCGCGAGACCAGAGGTTGAAGCCGACATGGCTCTTCACCACCGGCGCACGCAGGGCAAACAGCGTCAGCGAGCCGCCGACCACGAACAGCAGGAAAATCAGGATGAACACGCCGCGCTCCGGATCGGAGGCAAAGGCGTGAACCGAGGTCAGCACGCCGGAACGCACCAGGAACGTACCCAGCAAGCTCAACGAGAACGCAGCGATGGCCAGCAACACGGTCCAGCTCTTGAACACGCCACGTTTTTCCGTGACCGCCAACGAGTGGATCAACGCAGTGCCCACCAGCCAAGGCATGAAGGAGGCGTTTTCCACCGGGTCCCAGAACCACCAGCCGCCCCAGCCGAGTTCGTAGTAAGCCCACCACGAACCGAGGGTGATGCCGATACCGAGGAAGGCCCAGGCGACGATGGTCCATGGACGCGACCAACGCGCCCACGCCGCATCGAGACGACCGCCGAGCAATGCCGCGATGGCGAACGCGAAGGCCACGGAGAAACCGACGTAGCCCATGTACAGCATCGGCGGGTGAACGATCAGGCCGATGTCTTGCAGCAGCGGGTTGAGGTCACGACCGTCCGCCGGAATCTGCGGCAGGATCCGTGCAAACGGGTTGGAGGTAAGGATCAGGAACAGCAGGAAACCGGTGCTGATCATGCCCATCACCGCCAGCACCCGCGCCAGCATGACTTGCGGCAACTGCCGGGAGAACACCGACACGGCGAAGGTCCAGCCGCCGAGGATCAACGCCCACAACAGCAACGAACCTTCGTGCGCGCCCCACACCGCACTGAACTTGTAGTACCACGGCAAGGCGCTGTTGGAGTTGCTGGCGACGTAGGCGACGGAGAAGTCGTCGGCCATGAACGCATAGGTCAGGCAACCGAAAGCGAACAGCAGAAACGCGAACTGCCCCCAGGCGGCCGGCTGGGCCAGGCTCATCCACAAACGATCACCGCGCCAGGCACCGAGCAACGGCACCACGGCCTGAACCAGCGCGAAACACAGCGCCAGAATCATGGCCAGGTGGCCGAGTTCAGGAATAAAGATTCCAGATGTCATCGATCAACCCTCCTTCGCGGGCGTTGGAGCAGATTGACCACTGTCTTTCAAAGCCTTGGTCACTTCCGGCGGCATGTACTTCTCATCGTGCTTGGCCAGCACTTCGTCAGCCACCACCACGCCATCGGCGTTCAATTTGCCCAGCGCAACGATGCCCTGCCCTTCGCGGAACAGGTCCGGGAGGATGCCGCGGTAACTGATGGTCACGGACTTGTTGAAGTCGGTAACGATGAATTTCACGTCCAGCGAATCGCCGGAGCGTTGCAGCGACCCCTTCTCGACCATGCCGCCCGCACGGATACGCGTGTCTTGCGGCGCTTCGCCGTTGGCGATTTGCGTCGGGGTGTAAAACAGATTGATGTTCTGCTGCAGGGCGCTCAGGGCCAGACCGACGGCAGCGCCGACACCGACCAGGATCGCGAGAATGATGATAAGACGCTTTTTGCGCAGCGGATTCACTTGCCGTTCTCCCGGCGCAGACGACGCGCCTCTTGTTGCAGATACCGCTTGCGGGCCAGGATCGGCGCCGCCACGTTGAGGGCCAGCACTGCCAGGCTGATGCCGTAGGCTGACCAGACATACAGGCCGTGATGGCCCATGGCGAGGAAGTCGCCGAATGAAGCAAAAGTCATCGAGCGGCCTCCAGGCTGTTCTGCACTTCGGCTTTCACCCAACTGGCGCGGGCCTCGCGCTTGAGCACTTCAAGGCGCATGCGCAGCAGCAAGACCGCGCCGAAGAAACAGTAGAAACCCAGCACCGTCAGCAGCAATGGCAGCCACATTTCGACCGGCATCGCCGGTTTTTCTGTGAGGGTGAAGGTCGCGCCCTGGTGCAGGGTGTTCCACCACTCCACCGAGTATTTGATGATCGGGATGTTGATCACGCCGACAATCGCCAGCACCGCGCAGGCCTTGGCCGCGCTGTCACGATTGCTGATGGCGTTGCCCAGCGCAATGAGACCGAAGTACAGAAACAGCAGAATCAGCATGGACGTAAGTCGTGCATCCCAGACCCACCACGAACCCCAGGTCGGTTTGCCCCAGATCGCGCCGGTGACCAGCGCCACGGCGGTCATCCAGGCACCGATGGGCGCCGCGCATTGCAGGGCGACGTCGGCCAGTTTCATTTTCCACACCAGCCCGACGATGCCGCACACCGCCAGCATCACGTAGACCGACTGCGCCAGCATGGCGGCGGGAACGTGGATATAGATGATGCGAAAGCTGTTGCCTTGCTGGTAGTCCGGCGGCGCGAAGGCCAGGCCCCAAACGACACCAATGCTGATCAGCAGCAACGCTCCGATGCTCAGCCACGGCAGCAGTTTGCCGCTGATGCCATAAAACCATTTGGGTGAGCCGAGCTTATGAAACCAGGTCCAGTTCATTACTGTTTCCATCACGGTTGCTGCTCGTTATCACAAGCAGCCTAGGGTCTTTACTGGTTAAAATTTAACCAGACCTCATTATTCGCCGACGCTGATCTTCAGGCCAGCAGCTATTGCAAAAGGTGTCAGGGTTATCGCCAGGGCGGTCAGGCTACCAAGCCACAGGAGATAACCGATCGCCGGCATGCCCTGCAATGCCGCCTGCAAGGCGCCACTGCCGAGAATCAACACCGGGATGTACAACGGCAGAATCAGCAGGGCCAGCAACAAGCCGCCCCGCTTCAAGCCTACCGTCAGGGCCGCGCCCACCGCACCGAGCAGGCTCAGCACCGGTGTACCCAGCAACAGGGAAAGCAGCAACACGGGCAGACAGGCGGTGGGTAAACCGAGCATCAACGCCAGCAGTGGAGCGAGCAAAACCAGTGCCAGACCAGAGAAGGCCCAGTGTGCCAGTACCTTGGCCAAAACCAGAAGAGGCAGGGGGTGCGGCGAAAGGACCCACTGCTCAAGGGAACCGTCTTCGAAATCACTGCGGAAAAGCCCGTCCAGCGAGAGCAAAACCGATAAAAGGGCTGCCACCCAGACCAGTCCCGGAGACAAGGTTTGCAACAATTGAGACTCGGGACCGACCGCCAACGGGAACAGCGAAACCACGATCGCGAAGAACACCAACGGATTGGCCAATTCCGCCGGACGGCGGAACAACAAGCGAGCCTCACGGGCGACCAACAGGCCGAAAACACTCATACGGCCCAATTCCCCAGATCAATGTCGCGATAGCCGGTCGGCATTCGACTCAGCGTGTGGTGCGTGGTCAGTACCACCATGCCGCCACGCTCACAGTGCGCGGCCAGGTGTTCTTCGAGTTGCGCCACGCCTTGCTTGTCGAGCGCAGTGAACGGCTCGTCGAGGATCCACAGCGGCGGGCTGTCCAGATACAACCGTGCCAGGGCCACGCGGCGTTGCTGACCGGCGGACAGGGTGTGGCACGGAACATCTTCGAAACCGCGCAGTCCGACAGCAGCAAGCGCTGCCCAAATGGCTTCATGGGAGGCCGGTTGATGCAGCGCGCAGAGCCAGCTGAGGTTTTCTTCGGGGGTCAGCAGATCCTTGATGCCCGCGGCATGACCGATCCACAGCAGATTGCGCGCCAGTTCGCTGCGTTGTTCGTTCAGCGGCTGGCCATTGAGCAGCACTTGACCGGCGGTCGGTTGCATCAGGCCCGAAAGCAAACGCAAAAGGCTGGTTTTGCCACTGCCGTTGGGGCCGCTGATTTGCAACATTTCGCCACTGGCCAGTCTCAATTCGAGATTTTCGAAGAGCAGTCGAAGGTCTCGCTCACAAGCAAGGGCAACGGTTTGCAGGACAGGACTGGTCAAGAGATCACGGGCCTTTACGGTTCAAGTCGGCGGCGGAACGGCCGCTAAAGAGATGCAGCATAGATGCATTGGCGGCCTGTTCTAGAGAGCTGCGTCAAACAAATGCAATGTTTTCGCCACTCTGTGAAAGACGGGCGGCATTATACATGCCATGCCCCACTCTAAAGAGGGCAATTTCCTCAGGTTGTGACCGCGTATGACAGGCGAAATGAACATCCTCCCGCTACCACCGACCACGCCCGCGACGTCGCGCCCGCAGGTGGTGAGTGGCGAACTGCTCAAGCTGCTGACGCCGATGGAGGGCCTGATTACCGTCGGGCAGACCGCCAAAGCCGAAGTGCTGTCGCTGAAGCAGGCGGATCAGTCCTTTCAACTGCTGCTCAAGGTCACCCTTGAAAACGGCCGTCAGACCACGGTTCAGGCCACCAGCAGCCAACCGTTGCCACAGGGCACGAACCTGGCAATTACCCAGCCATCGGCCGGCAACCTCGCCGTGACGGTGCAACAAGCCATTGCCTCCAGCGTCGCCACCCTCACCCGCATCGACACCACACAACTGCCGGTGGGCACCCTGCTGCAAGGCAAAGTGCTGACCTCCCAGGTGCTGCCGCAAGTGCCGGGCCAGCCGACGGTGTTTCGCTCAATGGTAAGTCTGCTCAACACGGCGTTGAGCGGCAGCACCCTGAACATCGACAGCCCGACGCCGCTGCGCATCGGTACCTTGCTGAGCGCGCTGGTGCAAGACACCCAGACCCTGAAATTCGTCCCGTTGAGCAGCCGCCAGGAACAACTGGCAGTCACCCAGCAACTGGTCAGCCAACAGAGCCGCCAGGGCTCGCTGGACGGATTACTGAAACTGCTGCAAAACCTGCCAGCCTCGAATCAGACGTCCAGCGACCTGCGTGTCGCCGTGGACAAGTTGCTCGCCGGCCTGCCGGACGTGCAGCAACTCAGCACGCCAAAAGGCCTGGCCCAGGCGCTGGCCAATAGCGGGCTGTTCCTTGAAGCGAAACTGCTCGCCGGGACGAATCCGACGCTGGCACCGGATATGAAAGGTGATTTGCTGAAGTTGATCGCGCAACTGACACCGGGGTTGCCGGCCAACACCAATCTCAATGCGATCATCGCTGCCAACACGCTGGCCCAGACCATGCCTAGCTTTGTGCGTAGCGCCTTGGGCATGCTCGGCCAGGTCAGCGCCAAACCGCAGCCGACCAGCTTTCCTTTGCCGGAGCGCTTCCTGCAGAGCGCGGACGGCGAAGGTGATCTGGAGCACTTGCTGCGTCTGGCGGCAGCGGCGGTTTCACGCCTGCAAAGCCATCAGCTGTCGAGCCTGGAGCAAACCGGCGTCACAGACGACGGTCGGCTGATGAGCACCTGGCAGCTGGAAATCCCGATGCGCAATATGCAGGACATCGTGCCGTTGCAGGTCAAGTTCCAGCGCGAGGAAGCACCGGAGAAAGAACACCCCAATGAACGCCGTGACGAACGCGAGCCCAAGCAACAACTGTGGCGCGTCGAGTTGGCGTTCGACATGGAGCCGTTGGGGCCGTTGCAGATTCAGGCGCAGTTGATCAACGGCAGCCTGTCCAGCCAGCTGTGGGCCGAGCGGCCGTACACCGCGAGTCTGATCGAGAGCAATCTTGTCGGGCTGCGCGAACGCTTGCTGGCATCTGGCCTGAATGTCGGCGATCTCGATTGCCACCTTGGCACACCGCCGCAAGGTCCTCAAACCCGTCTGGAACAACGCTGGGTCGACGAAACCGCATGAGAAATCCCGATACTCCACGCCAGGCCATCGCCCTCAAGTACGACGGCACCCACGCCCCTACCCTCACGGCCAAGGGCGACGAGGAACTGGCGGAAGAAATCCTCAAGATTGCCCGCGATTATGAAGTACCGATCTACGAAAACGCCGAGCTGGTGAAATTGCTCGCGAGGATGGAGCTTGGGGACAGCATTCCGGAGGAGTTGTATCGCACGATCGCCGAGATCATTGCGTTTGCCTGGAATCTGAAAGGCAAGTTTCCGGCGGGGCATGACCCGAATGCGCCGATGATCGAGAAGGACATCACCGATCGCGGGGATGATTACTGAGGTTTCGAAGACGCCATCGCCAGCAAGCCGGCTCCTACAATTTTTTGTGGTGTAGCACGAACCTGTGAACACCACTGACCTGTAGGAGCCGGCTTGCTGGCGAGGTGCCCCTGAGGCTTGCACCGCCCTTTCGGACGCCATCGCTCGCAAGCCAGCTCCTACAGTTTCTTGTGGTGTAGCACGAACCTGTGAACACCACTGACCTGTAGGAGCCGGCTTGCTGGCGAGACGGTCCTGAGGCTTGCACCACCCTTTCGGACGCCATCGCTGGCAAGCCAGCTCCTACAAGTGCGCTGTCGTGTGAAAAATCCGGGAACACACCAAATTCTGTAGGAGCCGGCTTGCCGGCGAAGCGGCCTTGAGTCTTGCAGCGCCCTTTGGCCACCATCGCCAGCAAGCCGGCTCCTACAAAAGCTATGTCAGTTCTTGTGCAGCTTGCTCATCAACTCCGCCTCAGCCTGGGTCAAGCCGCAGGACTGAGTCAGTTCATCGACGCTCGCGCCCATTCCGACCAGGCGCGCTGCCTGGGCAAACGACAGGCTCGACGGGTCGCGCTGTTCAAGCTGAGCCAGCTTGTCCGGCAACGGCCCGACCACCGCGCGCAGCTCGTGCAGGTCTTCACCCATGCGCACGCTGCCGTTCTGGTAGTTGTCAACGCGTTTGCCCAGGTCCTTGATGCGCTGATCGCGCAGCGCATCGCCCTCGGCCTGTTGCGCAGCGATCCGCCGCTGAGCGCGAATGTACGCCAGAAACATTGCCAGCGTGCCTGCCCAGAAGAGGAACAGGACAATGACCGCAACCTCAAGAATCAATCAGATACTCTCCAGTTCCGACCATTCTTCTTCGCTCATCATCTTGTCCAGCTCGACCAGGATCAGCAATTCGTTGTTCTTGTTGCACACGCCTTGAATGAACTTGGCGGACTCTTCGTTACCCACGTTCGGCGCGGTTTCGATTTCCGACTGACGCAGGTAAACCACTTCAGCCACGCTGTCGACCATGATCCCGACCACTTGCTTGTCGGCTTCGATGATAACGATCCGGGTGTTGTCGCTGATCTCGGCATTCATCAGGCCGAAGCGCTGACGAGTGTCGATTACGGTCACCACATTGCCGCGCAGGTTGATGATGCCCAGCACGTAGCTCGGGGCACCCGGGACCGGGGCGATTTCGGTGTAGCGCAGGACTTCCTGAACGCGCATCACGTTGATGCCGTAGGTTTCATTGTCCAGCTTGAAGGTTACCCATTGCAGGATCGGATCTTCGGAACCTTTTGCAGACGACGCCTTATCATTCATACCCTGACCCCTCGAAAAACCGCCCTAGCGGTGTGTGTTCAGTGCGATGGCAAGTCACTTGCCCCGCGTGTTTTTTATGTCGGTTTGTGGGACGGCTTGCCGCCGCCCATGTGCTTCGCCCCACCGCTGGCGATCAGCTCGGCCAGTTCGGAAACGTCGAGCAACGCACACATGTGTTCAATCACCGTGCCCGCCAGCCATGGTCGTTGACCCCGGTGGGTGCGCCATTTGATTTCGTTCGGGTCCAGGCGCAACGAGCGGCTGACCTGATGCACGGCCAGCCCCCACTCGTAGCCCTGAACCGAAATAACGTATTGCAGGCCCTGACGGAAGTCATCGCGATAGCGGTCGGGCATGACCCAACGGGCGGTATCGAGCACTTTCAGGTTGCCGGCCTGGCTCGGCAGGATTCCGAGGAACCATTCCGGCTGACCGAACAGCGGTGTCAGTTCCTGACCGGCCAGGGAATAAATCGAGCCCAGGCACACCAGCGGCACCGCCAGGGTCAACCCGGCGACATCGAACAACAGGCATTCGAACGGCTCGGCGGCCCACGCAGGACGGCCGTTGGTTTCCACTGGCGGCGGCGTGTTGCTCGGCGGCAGATGGACTTCGACGATCGGCGGCACGAGCGCTTGCAGCTGCGGTGCTGTCGGCGGTACCAGCTCTTGCAGCAGCGGAGCGGTCGGCGGTACCAGCGCTTGCAGCAGCGGAGCGATGGTCGATACCGGCGCCAGAGCCGGCGCTTCCATCAGCGCCACCGGGGTTTTCACCACAGGTGCGGTGACCGGCGCGGCAACGGCTGGCGGTTTCTCGGCCGGCTTCTGCGCATCGCGCGCCTGCTCTTCAAGCACCGCGGCCTGGAATTCGTCCAGCGCCGCTTCAACCTCGACCACCTCGGGAATCGCTTCGATTTCCGGCGGCAACTCTTCGGTCGCGTCCATCAACAAGCTGTCCAGATAGGACTGGAGCGCAAGTTGCGGACGGGAAGTGATTTTTACCGGGCGATTCATCTCACGCCACCTGCGCAACGGATTGCTGCGTCAGCAAGTGCTTGAGCAGTGCGCGATAGGCCAGCACGCCGCGGCTCTTGCCGTCGAATTGCGAAGGCGTCACGCCGGCACGGCTGGCGTCGCGCAAACGCGTATCGACCGGGATGTAGCCTTGCCAGATTTCTTCCGGGTACTTGTCGCGCAACACCCGCAAGGTCCCGAGCGACGCCTGCGTGCGCCGGTCGAACAGGGTCGGCACGATGTTGAATGCCAATGGCTGCTTGCGCGAACGGTTGATCATCGCCAGCGTATTGACCATGCGCTCCAGGCCTTTGACTGCCAGGTGCTCGGTCTGCACCGGAATCACCAATTGCTGACTGGCCGCCAAGGCATTGACCATCAGCACGCCGAGCAACGGCGGGCTGTCGATCACCGCGTAATCGAAGTCCTGCCACAATTGCGCCAGGCTCTTGGCAATCACCAGGCCCAAACCACTCTGCCCCGGCGACTGGCGCTCAAGCGTCGCCAGCGCAGTGCTCGACGGCAACAGGGAAATACTCGCGTGACTGGTGGGCAACAGCAACTGACCGGGCAAGCCTTGCGGCACGCTGCCCCGGTGCAGGAACAGGTCGTAGCTGCTGTGTTCCAGGCTGTCGGGGTCGTAACCGAAGTAGCTGGTCATCGAGCCGTGGGGATCGAGATCGACCACGACCACGCGCTTGCCCGCCTCAGCCAGCAACCCGGCTAAAGCGATAGAGGAAGTGGTTTTACCAACACCACCCTTTTGATTGGCAACGGCCCAGACTCTCATTCGGATTGTTCCTCCCGGTCGATTCGACCGGGAAATAGCTCAACGTGTTAATGCGGGTGACGGAGAATTGACGGCGCTCTCTCGTCCCGGCGACTTGACTGGTGCAGGTGCAGTTTGTGTGCCAGCACGCTTCAACGCGGCATCCGGTTGCGCATGAGCGGTTCCGGTGCCTGTGAGGCTGCGACGGACATCAAGATTTCGCGACACCACCAACACCACACGACGGTTGCGCGCACGGCCTTCGGCGGTCGCGTTGTTGGCCACCGGCTGGAATTCGCCGTAACCCACCGATGCCAACCGACCAGGATTTACCCCCTGCATCGCCAGCATCCGCACGATGCTCGCCGAACGGGCCGAGGACAGCTCCCAGTTGGTCGGGTATTGCGCGGTGCGGATCGGTTGATCGTCGGTGAAACCTTCGACGTGAATCGGGTTGTCGAACGGCCTCAGGATCACTGCGACCTTATCGATGATGTTGAATGCCATGTCGCTGGGCATGGCGTCGCCGCTGCCGAACAACAGGCTGGAATTGAGTTCGATCTCGACCCACAACTC
The DNA here is from genome assembly GCF_019946615.1 of Pseudomonas sp. BF-R-01. NCBI lineage: Bacteria > Pseudomonadati > Pseudomonadota > Gammaproteobacteria > Pseudomonadales > Pseudomonadaceae > Pseudomonas > Pseudomonas sp. BF-R-01. The sequence continues at coordinate 52,923 of NZ_JAGYFX010000024.1, read as the reverse complement.
GTTGCCGCGAACGGTCATCTGGTTGGAGCTGATCAAGTCGCCGAACGCGGCGCTGATGTCATCGGCAATGCTTTTCAGCGGATCGCTGGCACCGGCGATGCCGGCGTCGACCTGTTCGCTGTCCTTGACCAGCGGCTTGGCCGGGGTCACGGTTTTCGGACGCTCTTCACCGATAGGGATCGGCTGGAGCGAACGATCCGAATCGGTGAACACGCCGATCAACGCTTGCGAGATGATCTTGTACTTGCCTTCGTTGATCGAAGAGATCGAGTACATCACCACGAAAAAGGCGAACAGCAACGTAATGAAGTCGGCATAGGAAACGAGCCAGCGTTCATGGTTTACATGTTCTTCAGGTTGTCGACGGCGTGCCATAGTCCATGTCTCCCATCAATCCATGAAGCCCTGAAGCTTCAACTCAATAGAGCGAGGGTTTTCACCTTCGGCGATCGACAGGATGCCTTCCAGCAACATTTCGCGATAACGCGACTGACGCATTGCAACGGATTTGAGTTTGGCGGCAATCGGCAACAGCACCAGGTTGGCACTGGCGACGCCGTAGATCGTGGCGACGAAGGCCACGGCGATGCCGCTGCCCAGTTGCGACGGATCGGCCAGGTTGCCCATGACGTGGATCAGGCCCATCACCGCACCGATGATGCCGATGGTCGGCGCGTAGCCGCCCATGCTTTCGAAGACTTTGGCGGCTTCGATGTCGCGGCTTTCCTGTGTGTAGAAATCCACTTCCAGAATGCTGCGAATCGCTTCCGGCTCAGCGCCGTCCACCAACAGTTGCAGGCCTTTGCGCGAGTAGGCGTCGGGTTCGGCGTCGGCGATACCTTCCAGACCGAGCAGACCTTCCTTGCGGGCGGTCAGGCTCCAGTTCACCACGCGGTCAACACCGCCGGCCAGGTCCACGCGCGGCGGGAACAGGATCCAGCCAACAATCTGCATGGCGCGCTTGAACGCGCTCATCGGCGATTGCAGCAGCGCCGCGCCGACGGTCCCGCCGAGCACGATCAACGCTGCCGGACCGTTGGCCAGCGCGCCGAGATGGCCGCCTTCAAGGAAGTTGCCACCGATGATGGCGACGAACGCCATGATGATCCCGATAAGGCTGAGTACGTCCATCAGATGCACGCCTCGACCAGGTGCTTGCCAATGTCATCGAGACCGTACACCGCATCGGCGAGTTCGGCTTTGACGATGGCCATCGGCATGCCGTAGATCACGCAGCTGGCTTCATCCTGAGCCCAGATCGAGCTGCCGCCCTGCTTGAGCAGGCGCGCGCCTTCACGACCGTCGGCGCCCATGCCGGTCAGTACCACCGCCAGAACTTTGTCACCGTAGGACTTGGCAGCCGAACCGAACGTGATGTCCACGCACGGCTTGTAGTTCAGACGCTCGTCGCCCGGCAGGATTTTCACCGCGCCACGGCCGTCGATCATCATTTGCTTGCCACCCGGCGCCAGCAGCGCCAGGCCCGGACGCAGGATGTCGCCATCCTCGGCTTCCTTGACGCTGATGCGGCAGAGCTTGTCCAGACGCTCGGCGAACGCCTTGGTGAAGGCGGCCGGCATGTGCTGGATCAACACGATCGGGGCCGGGAAATTGGCCGGCAACTGGGTCAGAACCCGTTGCAGGGCAACCGGGCCGCCCGTGGACGTACCGATGGCAACCAGTTTGTAGGCTTTGCGTTTCGGCGCTGGCGACGACGGGCTGGCTGCGAATGTGCGAGCCGGGATCGGTGCCGGTGCCGGACGAGCAGGTGCGCTGCTGCCATAACTGCCGATGCTGGAAGGCGCAGGTGTCGGCGCGGGGGCTGCGACCGGTGCCGGCGCGCTGTAGGCGCTGACACGACGGTTACTGCGCGAGATGCTGAGAATCTTCTCGCACAGCAGTTGCTTGACCTTCTCGGGATTGCGCGAGATGTCTTCGAAATTCTTCGGCAGGAAATCCACCGCGCCGGCATCCAGCGCGTCCAGGGTGACCCGGGCGCCTTCGTGCGTCAGCGAGGAGAACATCAACACCGGGGTCGGGCAGCGCTGCATGATGTGCCGCACTGCCGTGATGCCATCCATCATCGGCATCTCGTAGTCCATGGTGATCACGTCCGGCTTGAGGGCCAGGGCCTGATCGATCGCCTCTTTTCCGTTGGTCGCCGTACCGACGACCTGGATATTCGAATCCGCTGAAAGAATTTCCGAGACGCGGCGGCGGAAAAACCCCGAATCGTCCACCACCAGGACTTTGACTACCATAAACACTCCGTTAGGCGGGGGCGAGGCTTCGTCGCCCCGCTCCCCCAGAATCAAATACGCCGTGCGGCGTAACGCTTGAGCATGCTCGGAACATCGAGAATCAGCGCAATGCGACCGTCACCGGTGATGGTGGCGCCCGACATGCCCGGGGTTCCCTGGAGCATTTTGCCCAATGGCTTGATGACCACTTCTTCCTGGCCGACCAGTTGATCGACAACGAAGCCGATCCGCTGGGTGCCCACCGAAAGGATCACCACATGGCCTTCGCGCTGCTCTTCGTGAGCGGCGGAGCTGACCAGCCAGCGCTTGAGGTAGAACAGTGGCAGCGCCTTGTCCCGCACGATCACCACTTCCTGGCCGTCCACCACGTTGGTGGTCGACAGGTCGAGGTGGAAGATCTCGTTGACGTTCACCAGCGGGAACGCGAACGCCTGGTTGCCGAGCATGACCATCAGCGTCGGCATGATCGCCAGGGTCAACGGGACCTTGATGACGATCTTCGAGCCCTTGCCCTTGGTCGAGTAGATATTGATGGTGCCGTTGAGCTGGGCGATCTTGGTTTTCACCACGTCCATGCCCACGCCACGACCCGACACGTCGGAGATCTCGGTCTTGGTCGAGAAACCCGGTGCGAAGATCAGGTTGAAGCAGTCGGACTCGCTGAGGCGGTCCGCCGCATCCTTGTCCATCAAACCTTTCTTCACCGCGATGCCGCGCAACACGTCGGCGTCCATGCCCTTGCCGTCATCGGAGATGGACAGCAGGATGTGGTCGCCTTCCTGTTCAGCGGACAAAATCACTTTGCCGCTGCGCGGTTTGCCCATCGCTTCGCGATCGGCCGGCTCTTCGATACCGTGGTCGACCGAGTTGCGCACCAAGTGGACCAGCGGGTCGGCCAGGGCCTCGACAAGGTTTTTGTCGAGGTCGGTTTCTTCGCCGACCAGCTCCAGGTTGATCTCTTTCTTGAGCTGGCGAGCCAGGTCGCGAACCAGACGCGGGAAGCGCCCGAAGACTTTCTTGATCGGTTGCATCCGGGTCTTCATGACCGCGGTTTGCAAGTCGGCCGTGACCACGTCGAGGTTCGACACGGCTTTGGACATGGCTTCATCGGCGCTGTTGGCACCCAGGCGAACCAGGCGGTTACGCACCAGTACCAACTCGCCGACCATGTTCATGATTTCGTCGAGACGCGCGGTGTCGACCCGCACGGTGGTCTCGGCTTCGCTGGCCGGTTTTTCCGCAGGCGGCGCGGCCGCTGCACGGGCAGGTGCCGGTGCAGCAGCGGCGGCGGCAGGTTTCGGTGCAGCGGCGGCAGCAGGCTTCGCTGCTTCGGCTTTTGGTTCGGGCGCCTTGGCGACAGGTGCCGAGGCCTTGGCGACGGGCGTTGCTACCGAAGAGGCGGCGGAACCGGTGCCGACTTCAGTGAACTTGCCTTTGCCATGCAATTCGTCGAGCAGCGATTCGAACTCGTGATCCGAGATCAGATCGCCGCCAGCCGCTGCTGCGGTTGGCGCAGCCGGGGTCGGTACCGAGGCAATGGCCGATTCCAGCGCGTCGACGGCAAAGTTGCCCTTGCCGTGCAGCTGATCGAGCAGTGCTTCGAACTCGTCGTCGGTAATGTCGGAACTGTCACCTGGCGCTTTCGGCGCAGCCGGTGCGGCAGGCGCAGCGGGTGTTGCCACCGCGTCGACGGCGAACTGGCCTTTGCCGTGCAACTGATCGAGCAACGACTCGAACTCGGCATCGGTGATTTCATCGCTGGTCGCGGCATCGCCGGCCGGCAGCGGAGCAGCGGCCGGGGCCTCAGCCTGAGCCTTGACGGCGTTCAGCGAGTCCAGCAGTTGTTCGAATTCGTTATCGGTGATGTCGCCTGATTCGGCTTCGGCAGCCGGCTCTTCCACCACTTCAGCCACAGGTGCGGCTTGATCGGCGGTTTGCGGCTCGGCCAGACGGGCCAGGGCTGCAAGCAATTCAGGCGTGGCAGCCGTTATCGGGCCACGCTCGCGGACTTCGCTGAACATGCCGTTCACCGCGTCCAGCGCTTCGAGAACCACGTCCATCAATTCCGAATCGACGCGACGTTCACCCTTGCGCAGGATGTCAAACACGTTCTCGGCGATGTGACAGCACTCCACCAGCTCGTTGAGCTGGAGGAAGCCGGCGCCCCCTTTTACAGTGTGAAAACCGCGAAAAATTGCATTGAGCAAGTCCGCATCATCCGGTCGGCTTTCAAGCTCGACCAGCTGTTCGGACAGTTGCTCTAGAATCTCGCCGGCCTCAACCAGGAAATCCTGAAGGATCTCTTCATCGGCGCCGAAGCTCATTAAGGGGGTGCTCCTAAAGGTCTAAAAACCTAAAAAACCTAAAATGCTAAAAAATCTAAAATCCTAGGCTGGATAACAAATCGTCCACATCGTCCTGACCGGACACAACGTCTTCTCTTTTATCGGCATGAATCTGCGGACCTTCACCCTGAGAGAGATGTTTTTGCGGATCTTTTTCTGCAAGCATCGCTTCACGGTCATGTTCGATGCCCGCAAAGCGGTCCACCTGACTGGCCATAAGCACGAGCTTGAGCAGGTTGCTTTCAACTTCGGTGACCAATTGGGTCACACGCTTGATCACCTGACCGGTGAGGTCCTGGTAATCCTGAGCGAGCAGAATGTCGTTGAGGTTGCTCGACACCGCACGGTTGTCCGCGCTGCTGCGTGCCAGGAAACCATCGACACGCCGTGCCAGTTCACGAAACTCCTCAGCCCCGACTTCGCGACGCATGAACCGCCCCCAGTCCGTGCTCAGCGCCTGAGCTTCATCGCTCAGGCTGTTGACCAGCGGCGTGGAGTTTTCGACCAGATCCATGGTGCGGTTGGCTGCGGCCTCTGTCAGCTTGACAACGTAACCCAGACGCTCGGTGGCATCTGTGATCTGGGACACTTCCTCGGCTTGCGGCATGTGCGGGTCAATCTGAAAATTGACGATCGCACTGTGCAGCTCGCGGGTGAGCTTGCCCACTTCCTGATACAGGCCGCGGTCACGGGTCTGGTTGAGCTCATGGATCAGTTGCACAGCGTCGCCGAACTTGCCTTTCTCAAGGCTTTCGACCAGTTCGACCGCGTGTTTTTTCAGGGTCGATTCAAAATCGCCCTGTGAAGATTCGTTTTGGTCCATAGCTTCCCCGTGGCGCAGTTTCTCAACCGATGCGTTCGAAAATCTTCTCGATTTTTTCTTTCAACGCCTGGGCCGTGAAGGGTTTGACCACATAGCCGTTTACGCCGGCCTGGGCCGCTTCGATGATCTGCTCGCGCTTGGCTTCAGCGGTCACCATCAGCACTGGCAGGTGCTTGAGCTTTTCATCGGCGCGCACGTGGCGCAGCAGATCGATACCGGTCATGCCAGGCATGTTCCAGTCCGTTACCAGAAAGTCGATGCTTCCGCTGTTGAGAACCGGAATGGCAGTAATGCCATCGTCAGCCTCGACCGTGTTGGTGAACCCAAGGTCACGCAACAGGTTTTTTATGATCCGCCGCATCGTTGAGAAGTCATCAACGATGAGGATTTTCATGTTCTTGTCCAATTCGACCTCCAAGCAGTCTTAAACGCGCCCAGCACCTGGACGCGCCATTTCAATCAATCCGGCAAAGCACTCAATGACTGTCTGGAGCACAACAGATCGAGACCGGCGCAGTTCAACACCACACCAGCCAAGTTCGCAGTGTCCCCACACTGCCTTCAGCGCGCTCGCCACTCCCCCAAACGCCCCCGCAAACGGGCCGCGCACTGGCTGTGTAACTGGCTGACCCGAGATTCGCTGACCCCCAGGACCTCACCGATTTCCTTGAGATTCAACTCTTCGTCGTAGTACAGCGCCAACACCAGTCGCTCACGCTCCGGCAAATTGGCAATCGCGTCCGCCAGCGCTGCCTGGAAGCGTTCATCTTCCAGATCGCGCGACGGCTCGAGATGAGCACTCGCGCCATCCTCATGCAGCCCTTCGTGTTCGCCGTCCTGCAACAGGTCGTCGAAACTGAACAAGCGGCTGCCCAGGGTGTCGTTCAAAATCCCGTAGTAATCGTCGAGACTCAATTGGAGTTCGGCCGCAACTTCGTGATCTTTAGCGTCACGGCCGGTTTTAGCTTCAATCGAGCGAATTGCGTCGCTGACCATGCGGGTATTGCGGTGGACCGAACGTGGTGCCCAGTCCCCTTTGCGCACTTCATCAAGCATGGCGCCGCGGATCCGGATGCCCGCGTACGTCTCGAAACTCGCGCCTTTGCTGGCGTCATATTTGGTGGATACTTCAAGCAGGCCGATCATCCCGGCCTGGATCAGGTCTTCGACCTGGACACTGGCTGGCAGTCGCGCCAGCAGGTGGTAAGCAATGCGTTTGACCAGTGGCGCGTAACGCTCGATCAGCTCGTACTGCGCGTCACGCGCCGACTTCTTGTAGAGGTTGTAACCGCTGGCTGTCATAGCACGGGTCCTGCCGTTTGTTGCACGAGGCGCTCGACGAAAAACTCCAGGTGCCCGCGCGGGTTGGCAGGCAGCGGCCAGGTATCGACCTTTTGTGCGATGGCCTTGAAAGCCAGGGAGCACTTGGAACGAGGGAAGGCTTCATAGACCGCGCGCTGCTTCTGCACAGCCTTGCGCACGCTTTCGTCGTACGGCACCGCACCGACGTATTGTAAGGCGACGTCGAGGAAGCGGTCCGTGACCTTGGTCAACTTGGCGAACAGGTTGCGGCCTTCCTGCGGGCTCTGGGCCATGTTGGCCAGGACGCGGAAGCGGTTCATGCCGTAGTCGCGGTTGAGCAATTTGATCAGGGCGTAGGCATCCGTGATCGAAGTCGGCTCGTCGCAGACCACCAGCAAGACTTCTTGCGCGGCGCGAACAAAACTGACTACCGAGTCACCAATACCCGCAGCGGTGTCGATCACGAGCACGTCGAGGTTGTCGCCGATATCGCTGAACGCCTGGATCAGGCCAGCATGCTGGGCCGGACTCAGATGAACCATGCTTTGTGTGCCGGACGCGGCCGGGACGATGCGGATGCCGCCTGGCCCCTGCAACAATACGTCGCGCAGCTCACAGCGGCCTTCGATGACGTCGGCCAGGGTACGTTTGGGTGTCAGTCCCAACAGGACGTCGACATTCGCCAGCCCCAGATCGGCGTCCAGCAGCATGACGCGCCGGCCGAGCTCAGCTAGAGCCAGGGACAAGTTCACTGACACATTAGTCTTCCCGACGCCACCTTTGCCGCCGGTCACCGCGATCACCTGTACGGGATGCATGCTGCCCATGTTATTTCTTTACCTTGTCTTGCATAGACGGAGGCCACATTACTGGCTGCGCGTTCATCAACTGAACAATGCATGGCAGACCATCGATGTAGGTACAAAAACTGTTCATTAATACCTCAGCCAACCTGCTTGGTCGGGCTGTGATAAATATCAGCGAACATGTCAGCCATGGCTTCTTCGCTGGGTTCTTCCTGCATTTGCACGCTGACGGCGCGACTGACCAACTGATGACGACGCGGCAGATGCAGATCATCCGGAATACGCGGTCCATCAGTCAGGTAAGCCACCGGCAATTCATGACTGATCGCCAGGCTCAACACCTCGCCCAAGCTTGCCGTCTCATCCAGTTTAGTCAGGATGCAGCCAGCCAGCCCGCAGCGCTTGTAACTGTGATAAGCGGCGGTTAGAACCTGTTTTTGGCTGGTGGTTGCCAGAACCAGATAATTTTTTGATTTGATGCCACGACCGGCCAGGCTTTCGAGCTGCATGCGCAATGCCGGATCGCTGGCCTGAAGGCCCGCGGTATCGATCAGCACCACGCGCTTGCGCAGCAAAGGATCCAGCGCCTGCACCAGGGACTGGCCCGGATCGACGTGCGTCACCGACACATTGAGGATCCGGCCGAGGGTCTTGAGTTGTTCCTGGGCACCGATGCGGTAGCTGTCCATGCTCACCAGCGCGATGTTCTGCGCGCCGTACTTGAGCACGTAACGGGCCGCGAGCTTGGCCAGGGTGGTGGTCTTGCCCATGCCGGCAGGGCCGACCATGGCAATCACGCCGCCCTCTTCCAGTGGCTCGACTTCCGGTGTGGCGATCATCCGCGCCAGGTGCGCCAGCAACATGCGCCAGGCCTGACGAGGTTCATCAATGTCGGTAATCAGTTCCAGCAGATCGCGGGACAACGGACCGGACAAACCGATGCGTTGCAGGCGGCGCCAAAGGTTGGCCTGGGCCGGGCGGCTGCCTTGCAACTGATTCCAGGCCAGCGAACCGAGTTGTACTTCCATCAGTTCGCGCAGGCTGTTGAGTTCGAAACGCATCGAGTCGAAGGCACGCGGATCAACACCGGTCGCGGCAGGCGCAGGGGCCGGTGCCGGGCGACGAGGTTCAGCGTAGGTCGGCTCGATCAGCGGCTCGGCGGCAGTCAGCGGCAGGCCGGCGAACAACTGGCGATTGGTGGACTTGTCGCTCTCGCCATCGCTGCGCAGGCTCAGTTCGGCCTGGGCGGTGACGATCCGCGACTGGGTCTTGCGCAGCTCATCCTCGAGTTCCATGTTCGGAACACGCGGGGCCAGCGCCGACAGTTTGTAATCCAGAGCGGCCGTCAGCTCGACACCACCGGCGATCCGGCGGTTGCCAATGATGGCGGCATCAGCGCCCAGCTCATCACGAACCAGCTTCATGGCCTGACGCATATCGGCGGCGAAAAAACGCTTAACTTGCATAAACCACTACCTCAGCCGTTGGGCCCTACTGTCGCAACGATGGTCACTTGCTTGTTGTCAGGGATTTCCTGGTAAGCCAACACATGCAAACCCGGGACTGCCAGTCGGCCGAATCGCGACAGCATCGCGCGAACCGGGCCGGCCACCAGCAGAATCACCGGCTGACCTTGCATTTCCTGACGCTGCGCCGCATCGATCAACGAGCGTTGCAGTTTTTCAGCCATGCTTGGCTCCAGCAGAACGCCCTCTTCCGAGCCTTGTCCTGCCTTCTGAAGACTATTGAGCAATATTTGTTCCAACCTTGGCTCCAAGGTGATAACTGGCAGCTCCGACTCAGTCCCCACAATGCTTTGGACGATTGCACGAGATACGCCGACGCGGACGGCGGCCACCAGCGCGGCAGTATCTTGACTCTTGGCGGCATTGTTCGCGATCGCCTCGGCGATGCTGCGAATGTCCCGTACGGGCACTTGTTCGGCCAGCAACGCCTGGAGCACCTTGAGTAGCTGCGACAACGAAACCACGCCGGGCACCAGCTCTTCCGCCAGTTTTGGCGAGCTTTTGGCCAGCAATTGCATGAGTTGCTGCACTTCTTCGTGGCCAATCAGCTCACTGGAGTGCTTGTACAGAATCTGGTTCAAATGGGTTGCCACTACCGTACTGGCATCGACCACGGTGTAACCGAGGGATTGTGCCTGTGCGCGCTGACTCACTTCGATCCAGACCGCCTCCAGCCCGAAAGCCGGATCTTTGGCGGTAATACCGTTGAGCGAACCGTAGACCTGACCAGGGTTGATCGCCAGCTCGCGGTCCGGATAAATCTCCGCTTCGGCCAGGATCACCCCCATCAGGGTGAGGCGATAGGCGCTCGGCGCGAGGTCGAGGTTGTCACGGATATGCACAGTCGGCATCAGGAAGCCCAGATCCTGGGACAGTTTTTTACGCACACCCTTGATCCGCGCCAGCAGCTGACCACCCTGATTGCGGTCCACCAGCGGAATCAGACGATAGCCGACTTCCAGGCCAATCATGTCGATCGGCGTCACATCGTCCCAGCCAAGCTCCTTGGTTTCCTGAGCGCGAGCCGGCGATGGCAGCAATTCCTGCTGACGCTTGACCTCTTGCAGGGCCTGAACCTTGACGATGTTCTGCTTCTTCCAGAACAGGTACGCGCCACCGGCCGCCAGGGCCGCCATGGTCAGAAAGGAAAAGTGCGGCATGCCGGGCACCAGGCCCATCACTGCCATCAGGCCCGCTGCCACGGCCAGCGCCTTGGGCGAGGCGAACATCTGGCGATTGATCTGTTTGCCCATGTCTTCCGAACCGGAAGCACGGGTCACCATGATCGCTGCAGCTGTAGATAACAACAGTGATGGCAATTGCGCCACCAAACCGTCACCGATGGTCAGCAACGCGTAAACCCTGCCCGCATCACCGAAGGTCATGCCGTGCTGGAAGATACCGACCGCCATGCCGCCGATCAGGTTGATGAACAGAATCAGCAAACCGGCGATGGCATCGCCACGCACGAACTTGCTGGCACCGTCCATGGAACCGTAGAACTCGGCTTCCTGGGCCACTTCCATCCGGCGCATCTTGGCCTGGTTCTGATCGATCAGGCCGGCGTTCAAATCGGCGTCGATCGCCATTTGTTTGCCGGGCATCGCATCGAGGGTGAAACGTGCGCTCACCTCGGAAATCCGCCCGGCACCCTTGGTTACCACGACGAAGTTGATGATCATCAAAATCGCGAAAACCACGATACCGACCACGTAGTTACCGCCGATCACCACCTCACCGAACGCCTGGATCACCTTACCGGCGGCGGCGTGGCCGTCCTGCCCGTGAAGCATCACCACTCGTGTGGAGGCCACGTTCAGCGCCAGTCGCAACAACGTTGCCACCAGCAGAATGGTCGGGAACACCGCGAAATCCAGCGGCCGCAACGCGTAGACGCAGACCAGCAGCACGACGATCGACAGCGCGATGTTGAACGTGAAGAACACGTCCAGCAGGAACGGCGGCACCGGCAGCATCATCATGGCCAGCATGACCAGCAGCAACAACGGCACGCCCAGATTGCCCCGACTTAAGTCGGCAACGTTTGTGCGGGCACTGTTGAGTAACTGAGAGCGATCCACCGGTTTTCCCCGTTCCTTTAAAGCAAACTTTTGACGCCTGAAGCAGACGCAGGGCGGCTACTGCAAGAAGCCTTCCAACTTTTGCCGGGAGCTTGGAACAGAGGGGTTTCTGGGGGGAGTTGTGTCGTCCGGGCTGACGCTTTCGCGGGCAAGCCTTGCTCCTACAGGACGGATGGCACAGATGTTTTTGTGGACGACGCAAACCCTGTAGGAGCGAGGCTTGCCCGCGAAGGCGTCGGCACGACTAGCGCAAACCTCAGGAATCGCGGCGCAGATCCGGTGGAATCGGCAAGTCATCCTTGAGCGGATCCGGCCGCTTGCCCTTGCCCGCGCGGTGCTGTCGGATCTGGTAGACGTAGGCCAATACCTGAGCGACGGCCAGATAAAGCCCGCCAGGAATTTCCTGCTCCAGCTCTGTGGAGTAATAGATCGAACGCGCCAGGGCCGGAGACTCCAGCAGCAGCACCTCGTTGGCCACGGCGATTTCACGGATTTTCAGGGCCAGGAAATCACTGCCCTTGGCAATCAGCATCGGCGCCGCGCCCTTGTCCGGGTCGTATTTGAGCGCCACGGCATAGTGAGTCGGGTTGGTAATGACCACATCGGCCTCGGGGATGGCCGCCATCATCCGGCGCTGGGACATCTCGCGCTGCAACTGGCGAATGCGCTGCTTGACCTCCGGCCTCCCCTCCTGATCCTTGTGTTCGTCGCGCACTTCCTGCTTGGTCATCAGCAGCTTCTTGTGGCTTTCCCAGAGCTGCACCGGCACGTCGACGGCAGCGATGATGATCAAGCCGCACGCCATCCACAGGGTGCTCCAGCCGACCACTTGCAGGCTGTGAATGATCGCCATTTCCAACGGCTCGTGCGCAATGCGCATCAGGTCGTCGATGTCGGAATTCAACACCGCCAACGCGACGAACAGCACAATGAAAAACTTCGCCAGGGCCTTGAGCAGCTCCACCAACGCCTTGGCCGAGAACATCCGCTTCAGCCCCGCACCGGGGTTCATGCGACTGAATTTCGGCGCCATCGAGCCTGCCGCGAACAACCAGCCACCGAGGGAAATCGGACCGAGAAATGCCGCCAGCAGCAAGGTGATCATCACCGGCTGAATCGCCAACAGGGCAATCTGCCCCGAGTGCAGGAGGAAGGTGCCCATGCTGCGCTGATCCAGAATCACTTCCCGCGACAGCGTGAAGTTCATGCGCATCAGCTCCATCATGTCCTGCGCCAAAGCCCCGCCGAAAATCAGCAGCGCACCGGCACCGGCAAGCATGATCGCCAAGGTGTTGAGCTCTTTGGAGCGCGCAATTTCGCCCTTGTCCCTGGAGTCCTTTTTACGTTTCTCCGTGGGGTCTTCTGTTTTGTCCTGACCGCTTTCGCTCTCAGCCATGACTCAGCGCGCCCGTACCAGTTCGCGCAACCACTGCAAGGCCTCGGTAGCCAGCGGTTGGTACTGATTGATGATGTCCGCCAGCCCGACCCAGACAATGAACAGCCCGAGCACCAGGGTCAGCGGGAAGCCGATGGAAAAGATGTTCAGTTGCGGCGCGGCGCGGGTCATCACGCCAAATGCAATGTTGACCACCAGCAGCGCGGTGATCGCCGGCAGCACCAGCAACAATGCCGCACCCAGCACCCAACCGAGCTTGCCGGCCAGGTCCCAGAATTGTGAAACCATAAAGCCGCTACCGACCGGGAGTGTGGTGAAACTTTCAGTGAGAATTTCGAAAACCACCAAGTGGCCATTCATGGCCAGGAACAACAGCGTCACCAGCATGGTGAAGAACTGCCCGATCACCGCCACCGACACGCCGTTGGTGGGGTCGACCATCGACGCGAAGCCCATGCCCATCTGAATCGAAACGATCTGCCCGGCGACCACGAAGGCTTGGAAGAACAGTTGCAGGGCGAACCCCATCACCGCGCCGATGAGGATCTGCTCGGCAATCAGCAGCAACCCGCTCAAGTCCAGCGCATTGACCGGCGGCATTGGCGGCAACCCGGGCGCAATCACGACCGTGATCGCGAGGGCGAAATACAGACGCACCCGCTGGGGCACCAGGGTCGTACCAAAAACCGGCATGACCATCAGCAAGCCACCGATGCGAAACAGGGGCAACATGAACGTCGCCACCCAGGTGCTGATCTGGGTATCGGTCAGCTGCAGCAGTGACTGCATGGCTTAGCCGATGACCCGAGGAATATTGCCGTACAACTGCAGGATGTATTCCATGAACGTCTGCACCAGCCACGGACCGGCAACGATCAGCGTCACCAGCATGACCAGCAGGCGCGGCAAGAAGCTCAGGGTTTGTTCGTTGATCTGCGTGGCCGCCTGGAACATCGCGACCAACAGGCCCACCAGCAGACTCGGAATCACCAGCACGGCGACCATCATGGTGGTCAGCCAGAGCGCTTCACGAAAGATGTCTACCGCGACTTCCGGCGTCATGGCGAAACACCGCCGAAGCTACTCGCCAATGTCCCGATGATCAGCGCCCAGCCATCCACCAGCACGAACAGCATGATCTTGAACGGCAGGGAAATGATCAGCGGCGAGAGCATCATCATACCCATGGCCATCAGCACACTGGCGACGACCAGGTCGATGATCAGGAACGGAATGAAGATCATGAAGCCGATCTGGAACGCGGTTTTCAGCTCGGACGTGACGAAGGCCGGCACCAGAATGGTCAGCGGCGCCTGATCCGGCGTGGCGATGTCCGTGCGCTTGGACAGGCGCATGAACAGCTCCAGATCGCTGCTGCGCGTCTGCGCCAGCATGAAGTCCTTGATCGGCACCTGAGCCTTGGCCACGGCATCCTGCGCGGTGAGTTTTTCCGCCAGATACGGCTGCAAGGCATCCTGGTTCACCCGGTCAAACACCGGCGCCATGATGAACAGGGTCAGAAACAGCGCCATGCCCGTGAGGATCTGGTTCGACGGCGTCTGCTGCAGGCCCAGGGCCTGACGCAGGATCGAGAAGACGATGATGATCCGCGTGAAACTGGTCATCAGCATGACGAACGCCGGAATGAAACTCAGCGCGGTCATGATCAGCAGGATTTGCAGGCTGACCGAATATTCCTGAGCGCCCTGTGCGTTGGTGCCCAGGGTGATCGCCGGGATCGACAACGGATCGGCGGCGAAGGCCAGCGGCGCGGCCAGCATCAGGGCCAGCGTCAAGATGATGCGTAGCGCACCCATTACTTCTTATCCTTCTGATCCTTGCCCATCAGTTCCATCAGGCGCAGGGCAAATTCCGGGGTCGCTTTCTCGGTGACCGGTACGTGCACCGGCTCCTTGAGCACATGCAGCGCGGTGATGGTGCCGGGGCTCAAACCGAGCAGGATCTGCTCATTGCCGACCTGCACCAGCATCAATCGGTCACGCGGACCCAGCGCCCGGGAACCGATCAACTCGATCACCTGCGCCTTGCCCGCAGGCCCGGCCTGCTGGACCCGGCGCAGAAGCCAGGCGAGGAAGAAGATCAACCCCAGCACCAGCAGCAGACCGAGCACCAATTGCGTCAACTGGCCCGCCACACCGCTACTGACAGCAGGTGCGGCAGCCACGGCAGCATTAGCAACCGGTTCGGCCGCCAACGCACTGAACGGCAAGGCCAGTAACAACCCCAAAAGCTTTTTCACTCAGCGCAGCTTCTTGATGCGTTCGCTTGGGCTGATCACGTCGGTCAGGCGGATGCCGAACTTCTCGTTGACCACCACCACTTCACCGTGAGCGATCAACGTACCGTTGACCAGCACGTCCAGCGGCTCACCGGCCAGGCGATCGAGCTCGATCACCGAACCCTGGTTGAGCTGCAGCAGGTTACGGATGTTGATGTCGGTGCTGCCGACTTCCATGGAAATCGACACCGGGATGTCGAGGATCACGTCCAGGTTCGGACCGTCCAGGGTTACCGGATCGTTGTTTTTCGGCACGCTGCCGAATTCTTCCATCGGCAAACGGTTCGACGACGAACCAGCAGCGTCAGCCGCCAGCAAGGCGTCAATGTCGTCCTGCCCGGCATCACCGGTTTCTTCCAGGGCCGCAGCCCATTCGTCAGCCAGCGCCTGGTCGTCCTGGGTATTCATATCGTCAGCCATCATGTGTCCTCGGCGGGCAACCCATCAGAGGGCAGCCGTCAGTTAAAAGCGAATATGTAGAGGCGCCGGTCAACGGCGCTCGATCGGCTCGATCACTTGCAACGCGAGGTTGCCTTTGTGCGAGCCCATCTTGACCTTGAACGCAGGCACGCCATTGGCGCGCATGATCATTTCTTCCGGCATTTCGACCGGGATAATGTCCCCCGGCTGCATGTGCAGAATGTCGCGCAGGCGCAACTGGCGACGGGCAACCGTAGCGCCGATCGGCACGTCGACGTCGAGCACGTCCTGGCGCAGGGCATTGACCCAACGCTCGTCCTGATCGTCGAGGTCCGACTGGAAGCCGGCGTCGAGCATTTCGCGTACCGGCTCGATCATCGAGTACGGCATGGTCACGTGCAGGTCGCCGCCACCGCCATCGAGTTCGATGTGGAAGGTCGACACCACAATGGCTTCGCTCGGGCCGACGATGTTGGCCATGGCCGGGTTCACTTCCGAGTTGATGTACTCGAAGTTCACTTCCATGATCGCCTGCCAGGCTTCCTTCAGATCGACGAAGGCCTGCTCCAGCACCATGCGCACCACACGCAGTTCGGTCGGGGTGAATTCACGCCCTTCGATCTTCGCGTGACGGCCGTCGCCGCCGAAGAAGTTGTCCACCAGTTTGAACACCAGTTTGGCGTCGAGGATGAACAGCGCCGTGCCGCGCAACGGTTTGATCTTGACCAGGTTGAGGCTGGTCGGCACGTACAGCGAGTGCACGTATTCGCCGAACTTCATCACCTGCACACCACCGACGGCAACGTCCGCCGAGCGGCGCAGCATGTTGAACATGCTGATGCGGGTGTAGCGGGCGAAACGCTCGTTGATCATTTCCAGGGTCGGCATGCGTCCACGGACGATGCGATCCTGGCTGGTCAGGTCGTAGCTTTTGACACTGCCGGGTTCGGCAGCGGTATCGGTCTGTACCAGACCATCGTCGACACCATGCAACAGCGCATCGATCTCATCCTGGGACAGCAGGTCCTGCACGGCCATGTCGTGTTCCTACTGCAGTACGAAATTAGTGAAAAGCAACTGTTCGATGACCACTTTGCCGAGCTCTTTCTGCGCCACTTCCTGGACGCTGGCCGTGGCTTTCTGGCGCAGCATTTCCTGACCGACCGGCGACGCCAGGGTCGCGAAATCCTGCCCGGAGAACAGCATGACAAGGTTGTTGCGGATGACCGGCATGTGGACTTTCAGGGCTTCAAGATCAGCCTGATTGCGGCCCTGCATGGTGATGCTCACCTGCATGAAGCGCTGGCGGCCGTTCTGGTTGTAGTTGGCCACGAAGGCCGGCGCCATTTGCTCGAAAACCGCTGGTTGCTTGCCGGCCGGGGCAGTTTCAACCACGGCGGCAGGCTTGCTCTGAGCGCTGTGCATGAAGAACCAGGTCGCTCCCACGGACAAGCCGATCGCCAGCAGCAGGGCCACCACGATCACAATGATCAGCTTGATTTTGCCTTTGGTTGCGGGGTCTTTTACTACTGCTTCGCTCTTCGCCATGCCAATAATCCGTCACTATTCGGGTTTTCACAGTCGCACGGCAAGGCAAGAGCAAGTGTTATGCCAGAAGTGTCGGGAGACAGGGGACGGCGGATGACGATTCACCACAAAACAAATGTGGGAGCGAGCCTGCTCGCGATTGCGGTGCAACAGTCGATGAAGATATTGACTGTCAGTGCCTCATTCGCCGGCAAGCCGGTCTCGCTCCCACAGGGTTTGGTGCCTGACTAATTCAGGCGTAGTAGTCGACGGCGCTGGAGCCGATGACACTGGTGGTGCTGGCCGCGACTTCGGCAACGGTCGGCGCGAGCTCTTCATCCACGCCATCGAGGCGACCACCGCTGGCGTTACTGCGCCCGCCCTGCCCCTGCTGAGCCTGTTGTTCCTGACCCTGCCCCTGCCAGCCACGCGACTGATCGGACACGTTGACATCGACCTGCCCCATGCCCTGCTGCGCGAACATGTCACGCAAGCGGTGCATCTGACCATCGAGCGCTTCGCGAACGCTTGGATGCGCGCTCATGAAGGTCACTTGGGTCTGCTGGTCCGGCACCATGTTCACCCGAATGTCGAGGCGCCCCAGTTCGGCCGGTTGCAACTGGATATCGGCCGCCTTGAGATTGGCGCTGGACAGGTACATGACCCGGTTCACGATTTCTTCGGTCCAGCCGCTTTGATTCATCGTGATCGGCTGATTCACCGGTACCGCGTTGGCGGTTTTCGGTGTAGCTGCCTGAGTCAGCGCCGCCAGACGGTTGGCGAAGTCGTCGACGCGGGTATCGCTGCTCGCCGATTTCAAGTCCTTGAGGCCGTCATCGATCAACCCACTGAAGGTTTTCTCACCGCCCTGGCTGGTACTGTCCTTGTCCGCCTGCACATCGAGCATGCCCGCCATGCCGGCGGCAAAGTTCTGTGCCGAGGTGGGTTCGCCATCAGCCTGGGCCTGAGCAGCCGTTGGCGCTGCCTTGGGTTGCGCCTGACTGGCAGCGGAAATATGACCGCCCTGTTCCATGGCCATACGCACGGCCGGCAGCGCATCCAGCGGATCGGCTTCAGGATCGAACGCGTCATCCGCCGGTGCGGCAACCTGTACCGCCGCCACTGGCGCAGCAACAGGAGGCGCCTGCACTTGCGGCTGCTCAGTGACCACCACTGGCGGTGCTTGCGGAACCGGAGCTGCCACCACGGCTTGCAACGCTGGCAGCAATGACGGATCGAGAGCCGGATCAACCGGCGCCGTGTCGACGACTACCGGGGTTTCTGCGGTATCCGCGGCAGCTGCGGCATCATCGCTGGCAGCCTTGTCGTCGTCCGGCGCCGGTTTATCGGCGGGCAAGGTTTTGCCGCTATCGGCAACCGTCGGTTCCGGGGCGGCAGCATTGTCGTTGCCGACGCTCTTTTTATCGGGGCTGTCCGGGGCTTTATCGCGCACCGGCTTCGGCGTTCCATCGGTGGCCGCCGAGGGCTTGTTCTGGGCTTGATTGGCGTAGACCTGAGCGAAGCTGGAGGCTTTGTCCCCGGGCTCAGCGGCCAGCGCCGGTGGATTGGCGGAGGCGGCTTGAGTCTTGGCCTGAGCGGCGGCCTGAAGAAGAATATTGGGGGTAACGGGCATGAAACGGTCTCCGCTGCACTGGGATCGTAGGTACAGTTGCGGAGATTGCTGCAAGGGTTGCGCCAGTTTTGTTCGAACGGTGCTAAAAACGCCGGACGGTCGCACTGCCAGCGAGAGAGCGCTGGCGCTCTGCTTCGTAGAGGGTGCGGATAATCGCGAATTCACTATCGATTTCGCTGATCAGTTTCTCGATGCCTTCCAGCGACTCCTGCTTGCTTCGCTGCTCAAGCTCATTGCACAACTGCGCAAGGCGAATGGCGCCCATGTTGCTGCAACTGCCCTTGAAACTGTGCGCAGTGGCACCGAGCGTCTCGGCATCGTCAGCCTTGTGCAGCTGACTCAAGCGCTCTATGGAATCGGCAAGAAAAGTACCCAGCAACATCGGATACTCATCCTCCATGACTTCTTGCAACGCGCTCAGCACGTCGCGATCCAGATGTGTGTCAGCCACTTGCTCACTCCTTGATCAAGAATGCGCGGATTATGCCAGAGCCTCCCAGAAAAATTCCACGCGGGCACTACGACCATCGTCGGACCAGTTGGCGTTACGGCTCAACTGGCGGATCAGACTGACCCCGCGTCCCGACAGACGGGCACCATCGAGGGGGCGCGCCATCACCCTGTCGACATCAAAACCCTTGCCACTGTCTTCGACACGAATCGTCAGGCAACCACCCTCGCCTTTGGGCGCGACCTGCAAATGCAGCCGCACATAGCCGTCCTGCAGCTCGTCCAGACGTGCATTGCGTTGTTGATAATAGCGGGCAAAACCCGAGGCATCGCGTTTCAGGCTTGAGTCCAGCCCCAGCACGCCGTGCTCCAGTGCATTGGAGTACAACTCCGCGAGCACACTGTAAAGCGCACCGCTCTGGGCGCGCAAACCATGCACTTCCAGCAGCAACTGCAAAAGATACGGCAATGGATTGAAGCGCTTGAGGGTGGCCGCACGAAACTCGAAACTCACCGACCAGTCCAGCGGGCAGGACTGACCGCTGTCGGAATACACCAGGGCCGGCGGACTCAGCTGCGCAGCCTCCACCAGGCTGACTTCGACCATGCTGACATCGTCGCGGGCCTCACCGCGAAAATCCCGCAGCGCCTGCTCGATCTCCTCGAACAGCTGATCGGGCCGACGATTGGCCGCAAACACCCGCTGCAATCGCTCGACGCCGAACAACTGCTCATTGGCATCGCACGTATCAATCACCCCGTCAGACAACAGGAACACCCGATCCCCGACCGCCATCGGAAACACTTCGGTGCGATCATCGAACGTCTGCGGGCTCAGCACGCCAAGCGGCAAATGCCGAGCCGTCAGCTGTGTGCGCTCGCCACTGGCGAAACTGTGTAGGTAACCGTCCGGCATCCCGCCGTTCCAGACCTCCACCGAGCGCCGCTGAAAACTCAGGCACAGCAGCGTCGCACAACAGAACATGTCCACCGGCAGGATGCGCTTGAGCTTGGCGTTCATCTCGCGCAGGGTTTCCGACAGGCCGTAACCCTTGGCAGTCATGCCGTAGAAGACCTCGGCCAGCGGCATCGCCCCGACGGCGGCCGGCAAGCCATGGCCGGTAAAATCGCCGAGCAGCACGTGCATGTCGCCGGCCGGCGTGAACGCCGCGAGCAGCAAATCACCATTGAACAGCGCATAAGGCGATTGCAGGTAGCGGATGTTGGGGGCGTTCAGGCAGCCGGAATGGGCGACCTTGTCGAACACGGCCTTGGCCACACGCTGCTCGTTGAGCAGGTAATCGTGGTGCCTGGCAATTTGGTCGCGCTGCTCCAGCACGGTGGCCTGCAACCGGCGCAAACGGTCCATTGCCTTGATTTTGGCGGCGAGGATCACCTGGTTGTAGGGTTTTGCCAGAAAGTCGTCACCGCCAGCCTCCAGACAGCGCGCCAAGGCTTCGCTTTCGCTCAGCGACGTCAGGAAGATGATCGGCACCAGGGTTTCCCCGGCCAGTGCCTTGATCTGCCGTGCTGCCTCGAAACCGTCCATCACCGGCATCATGGCGTCCATCAAGACCAGTTGCGGTCGTTGTAAGCGAAACGCTTCAACCGCTTCGGCACCGTTGGCCGCCGTCAGGACTTCATGACCCTGGCGACGGACGATACTCGACAGCAGCATGCGGTCGGCCGCGCTGTCTTCGGCAATCAGGATCGTCAGCGACTCGAGTGGCTGCACGTTGGTCAACTGATGTCGAACAGTTTGTCGAAGTTGGAGATGGCGAGAATCTTTCGAACATCCGAATTACTGTTGATCACCCGCACATCGGAATCGTCGCCACCCGCGTGATCGCGCAACAGCAACAACATGCCTAGCGCCGAACTATCAAGATAAGTGGCGTCTTTAAGATCTACGACTATGGAGTCGGGCTTCTTGTTGAGTCGCTCGTAGGACTCGCGAAACTCTTGATGCCGACCGAAATCGAATCGTCCTCTGATCGATATAGTCAGTTTTTGCCCATCCGGAGAGACTTCTGTAACGACTGACATTGAACGGCATCCTTGTCATTGGTGAACATACTTGTACAAGGTTTAGCACTTGACGGAGATGGGGGCAAGGCTGGAAAGGGGCGGAGTTTTTGAGGACGCCTTCGCGGGCAAGCCTCGCTCCTGCGGGATTTGTGCCGTTCACGAAATCATGGACGATGCGAAACCTGTAGGAGCGAGGCTTGCCCGCGAAAAACGATAACGCGGCCTGACTGATTCAGTACGGACTCTCACGCGGCAACCGCTGGGACAACTCGTCCATCAGCTTCTGTTCGCGCCTGTCTTCCAGCTGTCGCGCCTCGTCTGCGTAACGCTGAACCAGTTTGCGCAAGCCTTCGACCCGGGCAAATGCCTGCTGCCAGGTTTCCCGTGCCTTGTTCAGATTGTTCTGATGCCACGCCAGGCTTTGCCGCTGCTGATCGATGGC
Organism: Pseudomonas sp. BF-R-01; assembly: GCF_019946615.1. Taxonomy (NCBI): domain Bacteria; kingdom Pseudomonadati; phylum Pseudomonadota; class Gammaproteobacteria; order Pseudomonadales; family Pseudomonadaceae; genus Pseudomonas; species Pseudomonas sp. BF-R-01. The sequence goes on along the minus strand of NZ_JAGYFX010000024.1, from coordinate 31,584 downwards.
GGTGCCCAGTTGCGCGAGGAAGCCCTGATAACCCAGCAGCCACTGGCCCGAGACGCCGCTGCTGCCGCGCACGATCCATTGCTCCTGATAGTCGAGTCGAAAGGCTTCAAGGTCGGCGAGCTTGCTTTCTGCCACGCGAACCTGGCCCTGAAAATGGCCTAACCGCTGAGCGGCGGTTTTCTCGGCCTTTTCGGCCATTTCGACCACCGGCGCCAGACGCCCTGCCCGACTCTGGGCCATGATCGATTAACCGCCAGCCGCAGGCGCGAAGATCGAGCCCAGATAGGATTCGCTTTCGCCCAGGCTGATGCTGTCGTTCAACCCTTGGCGCAGGTATTTGGCCAGCTGCGGCTGCAGGGAAATCGCCAGGTCGGTCTCGCGATCACCGCCAGCGACGTAGGCGCCGACACTGATCAGATCGCGGCTCTGCTGATAGCGCGACCACAACTGCTTGAAATACTGGGCGCGGGCCATGTGTTCCGGCGACACCACCGACGGCATGACCCGGCTGATCGACGCTTCGATGTCGATGGCCGGGTAATGCCCTTCCTCAGCCAGACGTCGGGACAGGACGATGTGCCCGTCAAGCACACCCCGCGCCGAGTCGGCGATCGGATCCTGCTGGTCATCGCCTTCGGACAACACGGTATAAAACGCGGTGATCGAACCGCCGCCCTTTTCAGCGTTACCCGCCCGCTCCACCAGTTTCGGCAACTTGGCGAACACCGATGGCGGATAACCCTTGGTCGCCGGCGGCTCGCCAATGGCCAGGGCGATTTCCCGCTGGGCCTGGGCGAAACGAGTCAGCGAGTCCATCAGCAACAGGACATTCTTGCCCTTGTCGCGGAAATACTCGGCGATCCGCGTGCAATACATCGCGGCGCGCAGACGCATCAGCGGCGCATCGTCCGCCGGGGACGCCACGACCACCGAACGCTTGAGCCCTTCTTCACCGAGGATGTGCTCGATGAATTCCTTAACTTCTCGACCCCGTTCACCGATCAGCCCGACGACGATAATGTCGGCCTCGGTGAAGCGGGTCATCATGCCCAGCAGCACACTCTTGCCGACGCCGGTACCGGCGAACAGCCCGAGCCGCTGACCGCGACCGACCGTCAACAAACCGTTGATGGAACGAATGCCCACGTCCAGCGGCTCGCTGATCGGGTGACGCTTGAGCGGGTTGATCGTCGGGCCGTCCATCGGCACCCAGTCTTCAGCCTTCATGCCGCCCTTGCCGTCCAGCGCACGACCGGCGCCGTCGAGCACCCGTCCGAGCATGCTCATGCCCATCGGCAGACGACCGGTATCGGCCAACGGCACCACACGGGCGCCGGGCGCGATGCCGGCGACACTGCCGACCGGCATCAGAAAGACTTTGCTGCCGGAGAAGCCCATGACTTCGGCTTCGACCTGCACCGGATGGTAACTGTCGTCGTTGATGACCATGCAGCGGCTGCCCATGGCGGCGCGCAGGCCTTCAGCTTCGAGGGTCAGGCCGACCATGCGCAGCAAGCGGCCTTCGAGGATCGGTGCGCCGGCCAGCTCCGTTGCCTCGGCGTAACTGCCCAGGCGCTTGGCGAAGCTGGTGCGATCAAGGCGCATCGGGAACGTCCGGCTCGGCTTCGACCGCAGGTTTGGCCTCGATCGGCAGCTCCAGGCTCAGGTCCGGCGCGGCCGGGTGCAGGGCCTGCTCGTGCAACTGATCGAACAGCTTGTCCATGACTCGGGCGATGCGCGTTTCAACGGTGGCATCGATGCGACTGTGCTCCGTCTCGACCCGGCAACCACCAGGCAACAAGGCTTCGTCCTCGACGATGCGCCAGGTTTCTTCATGGCGCTCGCGCAGGGCTTTGACCTGTTCGAAATCCTGCGGATTGATGTACAGCCGCACATTGCCCACGCCCAGCGGCAACAGCTTGAGGGCGTCGCGCATGACGTGTTCGATCTGCGTCGAGTCGATGGCCAGCTCCCGCTGAATCACCTGCTTGGTGATGTGCTGAACGAGGTCGACCAGCGACTTTTCGATCTGGGTGTCTTGCTCGGCGATAGGCTCGAACAGGTTGGCCATCAGTTGCTCAAGCGCGGCGACTTTCGGCGCCAGGACCGCCTCTGCTTCCTGACGGACCTTGAGCGTGGTGCTGTGAAAACCTTCTTTCTCGCCCGTGGCGAAGCCTTCGTTGTAGGCCTCCTGGCGAATGCTTTCGAGTTCTTCGAGGGTCAGTGGCTGGACTTCTTCCAGCGGCACTTCCTCCATTTCCGGCGGCTCGGGCTCAGGTTCCGGCTCGGGCTCCGGTGCAGGCGGGTCGAAACTGGGCAGCGACCAGGTGTCGAAACCCGCGACGTCCTTGGCGCGGATCAGGTCGGTCTGGGACTCATCATGTTTGGACGACATAGTGACCTTAGATCATCTCTTCGCCGCCCTTCCCGCCGAGAACGATTTCTCCGGCTTCGGCCATACGGCGAGCAATGGTGAGGATTTCTTTCTGTGCGGTTTCCACGTCGCTGACGCGCACCGGGCCTTTGGCCTCGAGGTCGTCGCGCAACAGTTCGGCCGCCCGTTTGGACATGTTCTTGAAGATCTTTTCCTTGACGCCTTCGTCCGAGCCCTTGAGGGCCAGTACCAGTACATCGGAGGAGACTTCACGCAGCAACGCCTGAATCCCGCGGTCATCGACATCGGACAGGTTGTTGAACACGAACATGAGGTCTTCGATCTGACCGGACAGGTCTTCGTCGACTTCGCGGATCGAGTCCATCAGCTGACCTTCGATCGAGCTGTCGAGGAAGTTCATGATGTCGGCCGCACGCTTGATGCCACCCAGGGTGGTGCGCGAGGCATTCGAGTTGCCGGAGAACTGCTTCTCGAGAATCTGGTTGAGTTCTTTCAGTGCGGCTGGCTGCACCGTGTTCAGCGAGGAAACCCGCAGAATGATGTCCAGTCGCACCTTGTGGTCGAAGTTACCCAGCACTTCGCCGGCCTGGTCCGGGTCGAGATACGCCACGACGATCGCCTGGATCTGCGGGTGCTCGTAACGGATCACGTCGGCGACGGCGCGCGGTTCCATCCACTTCAGGCTGTCGAGGCCACTGGTGTTGCCGCCCAGCAGGATCCGGTCGATCAGGCCGTTGGCCTTGTCCTCGCCCAGCGCCTGAGTCAGCATTTTGCGCACGTAGTCGTCGGAGCCGACGCCCAGGCTGGTCTGATCGCCGACGATGTCGACGAACTCGCTCATCACCTGCTCGACCTGCTCGCGGTGCACGTTACCCATCTGCGCCATGGCCACACCCACACGCTGGACCTCTTTGGGCCCCATGTGGCGCAGCACCTGGGCGGCATCGGTAGAACCGAGAGACAGCAGCAGGATTGCGGCTTTATCGACCCGGGACAGTTTGGCGACGGCGGCTCGGTTATCACTCATCTGCGTTAATCCACTCTTTCACGACCTGGGCCACGCGACCCGGATCTTCTGCCACCAGACTCTTGATTGCGTTCAACTGTGCGTCATAGCCTTCGCTCGGGCTCGGCAGCAGGATGCTGGTCGGGCCGCCGAGGCTGACGCGATCGTTGGCCAGTTCGCCGTCCAGGCCGCCCATGCCACCGAGCTCCACGTCGCCGCCAAAACCGGCCAGCTGTTTGCCTTTGCCGCCATTGGTGATGTTGTTGAGCACCGGACGCAGCACACCGAACACCAGTATCAGGATGAACAAGACACCCAGCACTTGCTTGACGATGTCCCAGAACCACGGCTGGGAGTAGAACGGAATATCGGCAATCACTTCACCGCGCTCGGCGGAGAACGGCATGTTGATCACGCTGACGCTGTCGCCACGACTGGCGTCGAAACCGACGGCGTCCTGTACCAGACGGGTGAAGCGCGCCAATTCGTCGGCGCTCCACGGTGCACGGGTGGTTTCGCCGTTGGCTGCGTTGATCTTGACCTGATCGTCCACCACTACCGACACCGACAGGCGGTTCAAACGCCCTTGCTGTTGTTTGGTGTGGCTGATGGAACGGTCGAGCTCGAAGTTCTTGGTGGATTGTTGACGCTTGTCCGCCGGGTACGGTGCCAGCATCGGTTGGCCGGTGGCCGGGTCCATGATTTGCTGACCGTTGGCATCCAGCAGTGGCTGGCCTGGCTGCACCATGCCGGCCGACGCGGTAGCGCCACCGGTGGTTTGCGGCGCCGAGGCAGGCGATGGCGGCTGGTTGCTCAGAGCACCCGGTACGCCTTGCGGGCCATTGCTGGCGGTGCGTTGCTCGTTGACCGACTGCTCGCTGCGCAACGCCGGCTGATCCGGGTTGAATTGCTCGGAGGTCGACTCGACAGCACTGAAATCCACGTCCGCCGAGACTTCGGCTTTATAGCGGTCGTTGCCCAGCACCGGTTGCAGGATGTTGTGCACGCGCTGAGTGAGCATGCTTTCCATGCGACGGCTGTAATCGAATTGCTTGCCGGCCATGGTCAGCTCGGAGTTCTCCGCCTGATCCGAGAGCAGGTTGCCCTTCTGGTCGACGACGGTGATCTGCGATTTGCTGAGTTCTGGAACGCTGGTCGCGACCAGGTTGATGATCGCCACCACCTGACCCGGCTCCAGCGAGCGACCGGAATACAGCTCTACCAGCACCGAAGCGCTCGGCTTGCGCTCGTCACGTACGAACACCGAGCTTTTCGGAATCGCCAGGTGCACGCGGGCACCCTTGACGTTGTTCAGGCTGGAGATGGTCCGGGCCAGTTCGCCTTCGAGGCCGCGACGATAACGGGTCGCTTCCATGAACTGGCTGGTGCCGAGCCCCTGATCCTTGTCGAGAATCTCGAAACCGATGTTGCCGTCGCTGGGAGTGACACCAGCGCCCGCGAGCTTCAGTCGCGCACGGGACAGGTCATCGGCCTTGACCAGCAAGGCACCGGAGTTCGGTTCAACGGTATAGGGAATGTCTGCGGCAGCCAGGGTATCCATGACTTGCTTGGCGTCCATACCGGCAAGGCTGCCGTACAGAGGCCGGTAGTCCGGCTGTTGGGACCACAACACCACGGCGAAGCCAATCGCCACGCTCGCAGCCAGGCCGACCAACAGGCCCACCTGACGCAACATGGTCATCTCGGAGAGGTTTTCCAGGAAGGACAAGCCGAACAGCGGCGGTTTGCCGTCTATCGGTGTGGCCTTGGCCGGAACATTATCGGCGACTGCTTCTGCCATGACTCAATCTCGTCCTTAAACCGGCATCTGCATGATGTCTTGGTATGCCTGAACCAGCTTGTTACGCACTTGGGTCAACGCCTGGAAAGACACGCTGGCCTTCTGCGAGGAAATCATCACGTCCGTCAGGTCGACACCGCTCTTGCCGATCTCGAAGGCACTGGCCAACTGACTGGAAGCCTGCTGGGTGTCGCTCACTTTATTGACGGCCTGACCGAGCATGTCGGAAAAGCTGCTGCCGCTCAATTCAGGGACGGCGGCAGTCGATTTCGGCGCAGACATGGCATCCATTTGCATGGAACGCATGTCCAGCATCAACCGATTGAATTCAATACCTTGGCTCATGGTCTACTCTCATTGACGACCCGCAATTTTTTGACACTCACTCGGCGGGTAGTGAGGTGTTAGCAACAAGGGTGCCATCTCCGTGGCCGCCCAGAACAAAAGCCCTTTATCAGCTCACAAACTTCTGCAGGAGCGAGCCTGCTCGCGATGGTCGTGAACGATAACGCGTCGCTCCTGACTCCACCGCGAGCAGGCTCGCTCCCACAAAGTAAAATCAGGTGGCGAACAGGTACGCTTCCACATCCATTCCGGCATCACGCATTTGCGCCAGTTTGTAGCGCAGGGTGCGAGGGCTGATGCCCAGACGCTCTGCCGCTTCCTTGCGACGCCCCCGCTCAGAGCGCAAGGTATCGATGATCATCTGGAATTCGCGGCGACGCAGGTCATCACCCAACGCACCGGCAGACTCGGACTCCACGTCAGCAACCCGCACCGGCACGGCGGTCAATACCGGCAACGGCGCACAGGCGACCGGCCCGGCCAGGCAGAAATCCTGCGGCTGGATCACACCGCCCTGCTGCAGGATCAATGCACGCTGAATCGCGTTATCCAGCTCCCGCACATTGCCCGGCCATGGATAGCCGATCAGGCACGCCTGCGCCTCCGGCGACAGTCGCGCCGCCGCATGCTTCATTTTATTGACGTGCTTGGTCAGCAGCCGCTCGGCCAGCGGCAGGATGTCGGCGGTGCGTTCGCGCAACGGACGCCAGGCCAAAGGAAATACGGACAGGCGATAGTAAAGGTCTTCACGGAAACGCCCTGCCGCCACTTCACCGGCAAGGTCACGGTTGGTGGTGGCGACGACCCGAATATCCAGCGTGATCGGCTTGCGCGCGCCGACCCGCTCAACTTCGCGCTCTTGCAACACGCGCAGCAACTTCGCTTGAAGACCCAGGGGCATTTCGGAAATTTCGTCGAGCAGAATGGTTCCGCCGTCGGCCTGCTCGAACTTGCCGGCCTGCGCCGCGATGGCACCAGTGAACGAACCCTTTTCGTGACCGAACAGCGTTGCCTCGAGCATGTTGTCGGGAATCGCCGCGCAATTGATCGCAATGAACGGCTGGCTGGCGCGATGAGAATGCTGATGGATGTAACGCGCCAGCACTTCTTTACCGGTCCCGGACTCACCGGAGATCAACACCGTAGAATCACTGCGCGCCACCCGTGCGGCCAATTCCAGCAACTGCGCACTGGCCGGCTCGAACGCTACAGGCCCCTCGCTGTCGGCAGCGCCGAGGCTGCCCAGCGCATGCCGCGCAACCAGATCCAGCAAAGCCTTGGGCTCGAACGGCTTGACCAGATAATCCGCCGCGCCCTGACGCATCGCATCGACCGCGCGTTCTACGGCGCCATGCGCCGTCATCAGCAGCACCGGCAACTGCGGCTGGCGAGCGCGCAGCAATCCGAGCAACTGATGGCCGTCCATGCCCGGCATGTTCACGTCACTGAGCACCAGGTTGAACGCCTCGGCTCCGACGGCATCCAGCGCTTCTTCGGCCGACCCCACGGCTGTGTAGTCATGCCCTGCGAGCAACAGCGTATCGGTCAGTGCTTCGCGTAATGCGCGGTCATCCTCGACCAGTAAAACCTTGATCCCCATGTCGTTCACTCCACTCCCTGAGCACTGCGCTTTTCATCAGAAAACAGCGGCAGAATCACCTGCGCGCAGGTGCCGCGACCCAACCGCGAGTGCAGTTGCAATTCTCCCTGATGGGCACGAGCCACGGCCTTGACCACGGTCAGGCCAAGGCCGGTCCCGGTGGTTTTAGTGGTAAAAAATGGCTCACCTAAACGCGCCAGCACTTTCGTATCGATGCCGCTGCCGCTGTCACTGACGCAGACACGCAGGTTGTTGTCGCGGGTGTAGAGATGGACTTTCAAGCGAACGTCGCCGGCACTGGCCTGGATCGCGTTCTCGATCAGATTGAGAATCGCCCCGACCAACGTGTCGCGATTGCACAGCAACTCACCCGCATGACTGTCGCACTGCCAGCGAACCGGCAAATCCTGCACATGGGTCAGCGCCGCTGCCTGCAAGGATTGCATCAGCATTTTCGGCGTGACGCGATCGGTCAGCGGCAGCTCGCCACGAGCAAACACCAGCATGTCGCGCACTTGATGCTCCAGCTCATGCAAACGCTCTTTAAGGCGCCCGGCAAAACGTTGCTGCGTGGCAACCGGCAGTTCTTGCTCGGTCAAATGACTGGCGTAAAGCAATGCGGCGGACAACGGCGTACGAATCTGGTGAGCCAGCGACGCGACCATTCGACCGAGGGAAGACAGGCGTTCGTGGCGAGCCAGTTGATCTTGCAGATGACGGGTTTCGGTCAGGTCATTGAGCAATACCAACTGGCCGGGCTCGGCATCCAGCGAGCGGGTGGCGATCGACAGACGCCGACCGTCCTTGAGCGAGATTTCGTGGCCGTCGTCTTCGCGCGGCGCAAAGCATCGGGCAATGACATGACGCCACAGCTCGCCTTCGAGAGGCAGGCCGAGCAATTCACAAGCAGCGGGGTTGGCTTCACGCACGATGCCCTGAGCGTCGATGACGATAACGCCGCCGGGCAATAGATCGAGGAGGTTTTGCAGGCGGTTGGCCAGGCGTTCTTTTTCCGCCAGTTCCTGCATGCGCTGAGCGCTGACCACCGCCAGCTCGCCCTTGAGCTCGGTGACCCGGGCTTCGAGCATGCTGTAGGAGTCGGTCAACTGGCTGGACATCTGGTTGAACAACGCGAAAGCCTGCTCAAGGCCAAGCCGGCTTGCCTGCTCTACGGACGACGTTTGTCCCGAAGCATCAGGGACAGGAGACATCTGGGCGGCTTGGGGCATCGGGCTCTCTCGCTTGGCTGACCGTCAGTTAAACGGAACGTTGCGAGGGATGTAGCAATACCCGTGCCTAAAAAAAACCGCCTACAAATGAACGACTTGAAAAACAGGCGTCAATCATCCGCCTGTTCATCACCATCGCGACGGCTCATGCCGTACTTGCGCATCTTCTCTACCAGCGTGGTACGACGGATCCGCAACCGCTCGGCAGCGCGCGCCACGATGCCATTGGCATCATCCAGCGCCTGCTGGATCAGGCCCTGTTCCAGACCACCGAGGTAGTCTTTCAGGTCCAGGCCTTCCGGCGGCAGCATGGCGTTGGCGGTGAAGTCCGGAGTGTGACCGTTGATGGCCACGCGCTCTTCAAGATCGCTGCGCAGGCTATCGACCAGTTGCTCGTCTTCGTCATCGACGTAGCGGAATTTCTTCGGCAACTCGACCACACCGATCACCCCGTACGGGTGCATGATCGCCATGCGCTCCACCAGGTTGGCCAGTTCGCGGACGTTGCCCGGCCAGCCGTGACGGCACAGCGACATGATCGCTGCGGAGTTGAAACGGATCGAACCGCGCTTCTCGTGCTCCATGCGCGAGATCAACTCGTTCATCAGCAGCGGAATGTCTTCGACACGTTCGCGCAGCGGTGCCATCTCGATCGGGAACACGTTCAGGCGGTAGTACAAATCTTCGCGGAAAGTGCCGATCTCGATCATGCTTTCGAGATTCTTGTGAGTCGCCGCGATGATGCGCACATCGACGCTTTGGGTCTTGTTGCTGCCCACGCGCTCGAAAGTGCGTTCCTGAAGCACGCGCAACAGCTTGACCTGCATCGGCAGCGGCATGTCGCCGATTTCGTCGAGGAACAGCGTACCGCCGTTGGCCAGCTCAAAGCGCCCGGCGCGACTGGTGATCGCCCCGGTGAACGCGCCCTTCTCATGGCCGAACAATTCGCTTTCCAGCAACTCGGCCGGGATCGCCCCGCAGTTGACCGGGACGAACGGCGCGTCACGACGCTTGGAATGGTAGTGCAGGTTGCGCGCGACCACTTCCTTGCCAGTCCCCGACTCGCCGAGGATCAGCACGCTGGCGTCGGTATCGGCAACTTGCTGCATCATCTGACGGACGTGTTGAATCGCCCGGCTGGTGCCGACAAGACTGCGGAAAAGGTTGGGCTCGCGATGACGACCGCGCTCGCGGGCCTGGTCGTACATCTCTCGATAGACCTGGGCACGGTGCAGCGAATCGAGCAGTTTGCTGTAGCTGGGTGGCATTTCGAGGGTCGAAAGCACTCGGCGACGCTGGTCTTCTGGCAAGTCAACGGAAGAATTATCGCCCATTAACAAAACCGGAAGGAACTCATCCCAGGTAGAGAGTGTCTTTAACAAGCCCGGAAGTGCACCAGGAGCATTGACCGTCCCGATGAGGACACAGATCACTTCACGACTTGATGACAAAGAGCCGACAGCCTGCTGCCAGTCATGGCTACCGCAGGGTAAATTTTCTTCGCCAAGAAAATTTAAAATCACCGCCAGGTCGCGGCGGCGGACGCTATCGTCATCAATCAGCAGAATTTTGGTTTCACGCCACATGCAATAGCAACTTCCCTAGTCAACTCAATGCCCGAAATGATGGGGCAAGCTAGACGCTTGCAGACACGTTATGCCTGTAGACGCCTGAAATCTGGAACCAGCCACTAGTTAAGTCAAAAAACCGTGCACAGTCAAATTTATGGCGCACTATGTTTGGATTAACTGAGGATTAATTAACCAAACAGATGGTAAACCTTTGCAGCGTTCTGTGCTTGATGGATCTGCGACATCTCATCAACTATTGCTTGTCGCTCCCCTGTCGCCGCCTCCAGAAGCTGCTTATACACCCCCAGCAACTCTTCAAGATTGTCACGCAAGGCGGCCTCGTCTACCGAAGCTTCACTCAAGACGTCTTCCATGCAGGAACGACAAGCCAGATCCAACTCACCGATGGCTTCCCAATTGCGCTCGGCCAAGGCACCGACGAGGGCATCACGGGTGTGTTCGATACGCTGCAATACAAGACTCATGGTGATCTCCTTAAAACTGCGGACCCGGCGCGGCGATAGCATCCCAGCCTTCTTTGACTGTGCGAAGCAAATCGGCGACTTCGTCGAGAATCTTTGGATCGGTTTTGACGTTGGCTTCTGCCAGGCGCTTCATCATGTAGGTGTACAGCTTGTCCAGCTCACCTACAGACTCAATCGAATTTTCCAGGTCCAGGCCTTCACGCAAGCCACCGACGATCGCGATTGCCTTGCCGATGAAAATGCCTTTGTTGGGAATATCCTTGCGCTCCATGGCACCCTTGGCCTGAGCGATGCGATCCAGCCCACCTTCCATGAGCATTTGCACCAGGCGATGGGGGCTGGCTTCGGAAGTCTGGGCCTGAGCACCAATCTTCTGGTACTGCCGAAGGGCTAACATCGGGTTCATGCTGTACCTCATCAAAACTTTGTGATTCGTATAGCCAGTGTATCGACACCGCGTCAAAAATCTTTAGATCGAAACAAAAAAAGCCCGACAAGCGGAATTCGCTGCCGGGCTTTTGGCGCCTACGCGCTATCAGCCTTTTTTCTGTGCGTTCATCGCCTCAAACATCGAGGTAATGTTGCTCGCCGTTGCCTTGAGCTTGCCGACAAGAGTGTCCATGTCGTTGTACTTCTTGGTCAGCACGGTTGTCAGAGTCGCGACCCGACGATCCAGTGCTTCCTGCTGGCTGGCCAGGTTGGTTTTAACCTTCGCCAGGCTGGCCGAACGCGCATCGAGGATGCCTTCGTTGCCAGTAACGGTATAAGGCGTAATCGCCGAATTCATTCGTTCCAGCAGCCCCTTGGCCGCATCGCCAGTCGCCGCAGGATCACCCAGGAACAGCTTCTGAATCTCACCACCCAGTTTCTGCGTATCCATCGCCGCAGTGAACTTGGTGCTGTCAAAATCGAGCGCACCGGTTTTCTGGTTAGTGGTAATACCCAACTGCGAAAGCACGGTCAGTTTGTCGCCAGCACCGGTACTTGCCAACGGCTCACGGATCGACGCCAGAACACTGCGACCCAGCGAGTCACCGGTCAATGCCGCGGGAATGGTTGGCTTGCCATCTTTATCCAGGGAAGGCTTGCTCAGCGTGCTGACGGTGCTGACCACCTGGTTGAAAGCGTCGACAAAGGCCTGGATCGATTTTTTCAAACCGTCACTGTTCGGCCCGACCGTCACAGTGGAAGTACCCGTCGTCACCAGATTCAGTGTCAGGCCGGAAATGGCGCTATCCACAGTGTTGGATTTGCTGGAGATAGCCAGCCCGTCAACCGTAAAGCTGGCATTCGCAGCGAGTTCGCCGATGGCACCCGCCGAAGTCCCATCAGGCGTGGGACCCATTTTCTGGCCCGCGGTAATTTCCAGGCCCGGAATACCACTGAGCGTGATATCGGAATTCAAACCGGTCGCGGTAGACCCCAGGACCAGACGCGAACCGAAGGAGTCAGTGACAATGTTGGCACTGAAGCCATTGGCGCCTTGCTGGGTGTTGATCGCATCCCGCACCGTCTGCAACGTAGCACCAGGAGGAATGGTGACCGGTCGGGCAATGCCATTTTGAGTGATATTGAGCGTACCGTCCTGAATGGCACTGGTAGGGCCAAGGGGAAACGCAGCGGTCGCCACCTTGGATGAAGTCGCAAGGGAGTTGACCTTGATGACATACGTGCCATTGACCGCCGAGTTGCTGGCGACAGAGGTCAGCACTTTGGGATCGGAACTCGTGGCGTTGTAACCCAGGAACTGAGGGGTCTTGGTATCACCAAGGTTTTTGATCGCGGCCTGGAAATTCGCCAACACACTCTTGAGGGTCCCGACACCGGAAATCTGCGATGTATTGGTGTTCGTCTGCCGGTTGATCTGGGTTTGCTTGGCCGATTTATCAGCATCAACCAAAGCTTTGACGATAGCCGTGGTGTCAAGGCCGGAGCCTAACCCCAGACCCGGTAGAATTGGACTTGCCATGTGGGACTCCCTTCAGTGTGTCGCCGGCCTTTTGACCATTACAACGCCCAAAAGAACATAGCAACAAAATTCGTGCCAGCTGTCAGACTTTAGCGCTGAACAACAGGCTGCTTGCATCATTCAAACTATTGGCCAGTTTGAGCACTTCTTCGTTGGGGATCTGGCGAACCACTTCACCCGACTCACTGGCGATCACTTTAACGATAACCTTGCCTGAAGGTTCATCGATCGAGAACTCCAGATTGCGCTTGATCGATTGAACGAACTTTTCGATTTCCTGAACGGCCATCTTCAGTTTGTCCTGCTCGCTTTGCGCGTCTTTTGATTCATCCTTGACCGTTGCCACGGTGGCAGCATCGGCTCGAGGCTTTTCCACCGATTGTTCAGCAACAGTCGTCGCCGGCTTCGCGGCAGGATAAGACAAGTTCAGCTTCACGCTCATATCCATGTCCATCACCTCTTAAATTGAAAAAGCGAGAGAGCGCGCGTGCGCACTCCCCCGCCAAAACTTACCCAGCTATTACTGAAGCAGTTTCAGTACAGCGGATGGCAGTTGGTTGGCCTGGGCCAGAACCGAAGTGGAAGCTTGTTGCAGGGTGTTTTGCTTGGTCAGCTGTGCAGTTTCAGCAGCGAAGTCGGTATCTTGTACGCGGCTCAGTGCAGCACTGGCGTTTTCGTTGATGTTCTGCAGGTTGGAGATCGTGGTGGAGAAACGGTTCTGAGCAGCACCGAGGTCAGCACGAGTGGAGTTGATTTTGTCCAGGGCAATGTTGATGGCCGAGATCGCGGACAATACAGAGTTGTGGTTACCCGAGTTGGAAGTACCGGAGATGGTAGTACCGGTCATGCCCAGGGCGCTGGCGTCGAAGCTGGTCGACAGGGTCAGAGTGATCTGGTTGTCGGAAGTAGTGTTCGAACCTACCTGGAATTCCATCGCGCCAGCAGTACCGTCGATCAGCGCTTTGCCGTTCAGGTTGGTGGACTGAGCAATACGGGTCAGTTCTGCAACCGACTGTTGGTATTCTTTGTCCAGAGCGGTACGGTCAGCAGTGCCGTTGGAGTCGTTTCGCGATTGCAGTGCAATTTCACGCATACGTTGCAGAATGTTGGTCGACTCTTGCAGAGCGCCTTCAGCGGTCTGAGCGATCGAAACACCGTCGTTGGCGTTTTTGATAGCCATGGTCTGACCACGGATCTGCGAGGTCATACGGTTAGCGATTTGCAGGCCGGCGGCGTCGTCTTTGGCGCTGTTGATTTTCAGGCCGGAAGACAGGCGAGTCATCGAAGTCGAAAGCGCGTCGGAAGCACGGTTCAGGTTCTTCTGAACGTTCAGCGACGTAGTGTTGGTGTTTACTGTCAAAGCCATGACGAATTCCTCGTTGGTTGGGTACTGCGGCTTCCGGCCCTGGCAACCGCCGGGTATGGCCTAGAGAACCTTCGTAATAGTTATCGTCGCGAATGCAGGTTGCTTTAGGCCATTTTGAAAAAAATTTGCCATCACACTGCCACCCCCCATAAAACAAGGGCTTGGCGGCAAGCCAATCCAAAAAAGTGACGTCAGGGAAATGCCGGTAACGGGACAGCGAGGACTCGCCTGTACCGGCACATTGTCAAAAGCCTTGACCGGCCGTGGTCGCTTCCAGCAATTGGGGCAACTCATAATCAAGATAATCGGCCAGCGCCAACCAGTCCTGCGCCTCCTGACAGGCCTGCATGTCGGTGAGCAACGCCGTCCAGCGGGATTGGACCTCGACAGTCTCGTGCCCCATTGCGGATTGCACATCACTGCAAATCTGGACCATGAGCAGCGCCGCTTCGACATCTCGCCCCAGACGGAACAAAACAGAACACTGCAGCGCCTCGGCAATCAGGGAGGATTCAGTCATCGCGTGAGCTCCGGATGAAACGTCGTGCCGACGATCATCGCCCCTGCCCGACTGCTGTTATAGAAAGCCATCTGAGGATGCCCGGCGATGTACCGTTCCAGCTCGCACAAGTAACTGCGGAAATTGAGCTGCGTCTTGACTCGCTGACCGTGGCCATCGAGCACCCAGTGCCGGGCGGCGCCCACGTTCGGCCCAAGGTCACCGTCATTCCAGCCGGCGTGGGTCTTGTTGTTCGGAAAAGCAAAATCGGCGCCGAACAGCGTGATCTGGCTGGCCCCCATGTGTACCGCCAGGTCCACCGCCGGGTGAATCACACTGCCACCGACAAACAGTTGGGCCTTGGGCAACTGCTCGCGCATGTCCCTATAGACAGGGCTGGCGGAATAGGCCACGTAACGCTTGCCCTGCCAACCTCCCAAGACCTCAGGATCAACCATGGGCATGTAGACCAGCGTGATATCGCGCGAGACATCGCACGGCAAATGTCGCGTCGAGATACGCTGATCAATCGTGACCACCACATCCGGCTTGATCCCATGCTCGATAAGCGGTCGGTAGGCCGTATCGACGCAAATGAACAACGGCCGCTGCGCCTGTTCGCGTACCGCGCGCAGCGTGTCGAAGTGCTGTTCCAGGCTGGGTCCGGTGGCAATGACAAACACTTCCCTGCCGGAACAGGTGGCAAACAGCTCCGCAGCATCGGCATCGGCGCGAACACGCTCGACACTCGCCTGCAAACGCTCGGCAATCTCCGGATTGTCGGCATTGAATTCGCGATTGTTGAAGGTCAAATGGGTTTCGCTGATCAGCCGGTCGCGGATCTTGGCGTTGTAGTCGTCCGCCAGCACCAGCTCCGAAGGCAGCGCGAAGTACGGCAACTGGATTTCCGCCAGATCGCCGGCGTACAGCAGCACCACTCGTGAATCGGCGAGCCACGACTGTTGATCGAGCAGTTGCAGCACCAGGGAAAACACCGCGCCGTTCAGAATGTGCACGTACAACCGTTCAAGCCCGGTTCGCTCCAGCAATTGCAGCTGCAAATCCCCCAGCCCGGTGCCATAGACATGCACCACCGGACTGTCGACAGGCAGGCTGCCGGCCTGAAGCAACGCTTCGCGAGTGCGGTCATGGCGACTGGTCAACTGAATGCCATTGATGCTCAATGTCGAGCCCTGGCCATCCACCAGATCAGCGCGCAACTCGGCGCTGTTCTCCACCGACAGTCGATGCCAGACCTTGGGCCAACGCCGCTGAATCAACTCGCCGTTGCGCTCAAACAACTCGCTCATGGAGCCTCGCTTTTCATTCGGGCAAAAAAAAAATAGCGCTCAAGGTTACACCTTGAACGCTATTTTTATGCCTGGCTTTTGAAGGATCAAGGGCGATAGATAATCGCCGAGCCCCATGACAAACCAACGCCGAAACCGCTCAACGCCACACGTTTCCAGGTGGAGTCCAGTACGTGTTTCTCCAGCAGCAACGGGATACTCGACGAAACGGTGTTGCCGGTCTCGACCATGTCCTTGATGAACTTCTCCGGCTCGCCTTCGAAGCGTCGCGCTACGGCGTCGACAATCGCGGCACTGCCCTGGTGAATGCAGAACGCATCGATATCGTCAGCGGTGAGCTGCGAATCGGTCAGCAGTTCGTGCAAGTGCGCCGGGACTTTCAGCAGCGCGAAGTTGAACACCTGACGGCCGTTCATGAAGAACACCCCGTCGGTCACCTTCAGGTGCGGCGCACCGGAACCATCGGTGCCGAACTTGGCCTTGCCCAGTTGCCATGGCGCGTTTTCGCCCATCCAGGTTGCAGTGGCGGCATCGCCAAACAGCATGGTGGTGTTGCGGTCTTCCGGGTCGACGATCTTCGAGTACGGATCTGCGGTGATCAGCAGGCCATTCTTCAAGCCTGCGGCTTCCATGAAGCCCTTGATGGCGTAGATGCCGTAGACGTAGCCCGAGCAGCCCAGGGAAATATCGAACGCGGCGACGGTGGTCGGCAGGCCCAGTTTGTCCTGAACGATGGCGGCGGTGTGCGGCAGGCCTTCTTCGTCGCCGTTCTGCGTGACGACGATCAGTACGTCGATGTCTTCACGTTTCAAGTCCGGATTGTTGGCGAACAGCGCATTGGCTGCTTCGACACACAGGTCCGAGGTTTCCTGACCAGCGTCTTTGCGCGGCAGGAAGGCCGAACCGATCTTGCCCAGGATGAATTCTTCATCCTTTTCGAATTTTGCACCTTGTGCGTAATTGTCCACGCCGGCTACAGGAACGTAGCTCGCAATGCTTTTTATGCCAATCATTACGGCTTCCCAATAATAAACAGCCCAATACCACCGCTCGTAATGATTCGAGGGGCGCCGACAAACGGAGAAAAACGCCGCCTCATTGAGGCGACAGCGGGAAGAATAAAAGGCTATCACTGGGCCAAAAACAGGCCAGGCGCCACCTTCCCGATTAATACAATACAGTGAAGATGCGCGTTATGACTCGCAGGTCACTCTATTTTGCCGAATCGGCACCATAAGGGGTTATTCGACCAACGACCAGTCCAGCGGCGTTCCGCGCGGGATAGCCTTACGGGCACGGCGGCCCAGAAGGGTTTCCGCGTGTTTTGGAGCCAACCCCAGCCCCGGACGAATGGCTCGCAGATTAGCGACAGAAAAGGGCTCGCCGGCAGCCATGTCCTGAGTCACGTAGAGCGAGCGGCGGTACATCAGAGACTTGCGCTCGGCGTCCGTCACACCGTAATGCACATGCCCCATGGCCTGCCACGCGCGTTCGGTTTCTATCACCAGGCTGGCGAGCTCCGCCGGCTCCAGCGAAAAACTGGCGTCCACGCCACCGGCGCTGCGGTCGAGGGTGAAGTGCTTTTCCACCACCGTCGCCCCGAGAGCCACCGCGGCCACAGACACACCGACGCCCATCGAGTGGTCAGACAGCCCGACTTCACAGCCAAACAATTCGCGCAAATGAGGAATCGTCCGCACGTTGCTGTTGGCGGGCGTCGCCGGGTAGGTGCTGGTGCACTTGAGCAACACCAGATCCTTGCAACCGGCTTCGCGGGCGGCACGCACGGTTTCGTCGAGTTCAGCGATGCTGGCCATGCCGGTAGAAATAATCAAAGGCTTGCCGGTCGCAGCGACCCGACGAATCAACGGCAGGTCCGTATTCTCGAAACTGGCGATCTTGTAGGCCGGCACGTCGAGACTTTCGAGGAAGTCCACTGCGGTGTCATCAAACGGCGTGGAGAACGCGAGCATCCCCAGCGCCTTGGCGCGGGCGAAAATCGGCGCATGCCATTCCCACGGCGTATGCGCTTTTTCGTAGAGCGCGTACAGGGAAGATCCGACCCACAGACTGTTCGGGTCCTTGATGAAGAACTCGCCCTCGGACAGGTCCAGGGTCATGGTGTCGGCTGTGTAGGTTTGCAGCTTCAAGGCGTGCGCACCCGCCTTGGCCGCGGCATCGACGATTTGCAGGGCCATGTCCAGTGACTGGTTATGGTTGCCACTCATCTCGGCGATGATGAACGGCGGCGCATCGGCCCCGATCAAGCGGTCGCCAATTTTGAAGCTAGTCATTGCAGTGATCCTTTAATACGCGCGTGAACGCGCAAGCATTCTGAGTGAAACCGGCTTCGCGAAATACCTTCAGCGACGGCTGGTTCTCTGGCACCACTTGAGCGGTGATAGTCCGCAGTTGCGGCCAATGGGTGGTCACGAAAGCCTCGCCCCGAGCCAGCAGCGCCCTGCCCCAGCCCAGGCCGATGCGATCTTCAAACAGATAAATCGAGACTTCAGCTACAAATTCGCTCAAGTCATAACGCAACACGCCCACCGGGCCGTCATCGGCCTCGGCGATCAACAGCAGACGCTGTGCATTGTTCAAACTGGCGGCCAGCCAGTTTTGATGCGACGACCATTCGATCAGCCCGGTCTCCCGCGACCAGCGCCGTACCGCTTCGGCATTACGCCCGTCGAACAGAAGCTGCGCATCGTCGGTGGTCGCGGGGCGGATCAGCAACACCGCGCCGGCCAGGGCGGCCGCCACCCGCTGTGCGCCCCGACCATCCACCAACTGGCGCGAATGCTCGGCCAGACTCTGGCGTATCCCAGGATTGCCCGCGACAAAACCGATGGCCTGACGCAATTGTTCGACGCTCACCTGCTCACGGGCGCCCAGGTACACATGGGCGCCCGAGGCCGCCATGACCTCGCCGTTGGCCTGCTGATTATTCGAGACCGCAATGCAAATCGTCGGCAACCCCAGGGCCGCCCGCTCCCAACTGGTTCCCCCACCGGCGCCGACGAACAGGTCGGCCTCGATCATCAGGCGGTAGAAGTCGCTGACAAAACTGTGCAAGCGCCAGTTGGGATGACTCGCCGCCATGGCCATCATCTTGTCCCATGCCGGGTTATCGGCACCGGCCACGAAATCAACTTCCAGCGCATGGAAATCGGCCATCGCCAACATCGCGTGATAAGTCTGCATCGCCGCATCGAAACCGCCGAAATTGACCAACACCCGTTTCACCTGGGGCTTGATCGCAATTGCCGGGCAGCAGAACTCATCGCGCAGCATCGCGAATCGCGGGCCGAACAACGTCTGGCAACCGGGCTCAAGCAGCGAACCATAAGCCTCTGGTGTACCCGACAGGTTCTGGTTGAGCAGCAGGTCGACGGCGTACTGGCGAGTGGCGAGATCGTCCACCGCGGCGATCCGTGGCGCCCAGCGCCGGGCCGCCATCTGCCATTGATGATCGAGCCCATAGTGGTCGACGATGATCCAGTCGTATGCAGGATGGTTTTCCAAGGCGTGCGCCAGCGCGTCGATGTCCGCCTGCCACGGCAGCATGGATTCGATGGCTTGTTGCGGGTCTTCGTCGGGATAACGATCGGGCAGCGCAAAGGTTTCGAAACCTTCGGCTGCCAGCATGTCCAGCCGATGCCCCGGCAGTTGGCGGCATGCAAAAGCAACATGCGAGCCCTGTTTGCGCAAAACCCTGGCCAACGGCAACAAACGAGCGATGTGCCCGCTGCCAATGGTGGGCGACGCGTCGGAGCGAATCAGCACTCTCATTGCAACTCACCACCTGCCTTCAGCGCAGCGTACAAGTATTCGGCGCGCGTCCAGTCTTCGAGGGTGTCGATGTCCTGCACCAGATGCCGCGGCAGGATCACCGGCAGGCTCACCGGGGAAAACAACACGTCGCCGCGAAACCAGGCCTCGCTGCGTCCCCAGTAGAACTGGCCGGCGTCCTGAAAGGCTGCGGGCAGATCCTGCGACCGGGTGTTGCGGAACTCGGGGTACAACGATGTCAGCGCGCCCTGCTCGTCGAGGGTCAAGGCGCGCTGCACGGGAAAGCCGAAATCGGTCACGGAAAACGCGAAGGATTTTTCCGGATGCTGCTCCAGCAGTTCAAGTCCCTGGCGCAGAAACCGTACCTGCAACAGCGGTGCGGTTGCGTAGATGCAGCAGGCATAGTCGAACGCTGGTAATTGATTCAAGGCATGAACGATCACCGCGGCGGTGCCGGTGAAATCGTCGGCCAACGACGCCGGACGCAAGAACGGCACCTGAGCCCCGTTAGCCCGCGCGACCTCGGCGATTTCTTCATCGTCGGTGCTGACGATCACCTGGTCGAACAGTTGCGACTCCAGCGCGGTGCGAATCGAACGAACGATCATCGGCACGCCGTCGAACGGCTTGAGGTTCTTGCGCGGGATTCGCTTGCTGCCACCGCGGGCCGGAATGATCGCAACGCTGCTCACAACACTACTCCTCAAGAACCAGGCGCCGCAGTTGCGCCACCACATAGTCCTGCTGCTCATCGCTCAGCAAAGGAAACATCGGCAGGCTGATGGCCTCGGCGTAATAACGTTCGGCCTGCGGGAAGTCACCTTCGGCAAACCCCAGGTCACGATAGTACGGCTGCAAATGCACCGGTATGTAGTGCAGGTTCACACCGACACCCGCCGCTCGCAAGCCTTCGAACACCTGGCGATGAGTGAGGTTGATCCGGTCGGTGTGCAACCGCACCACGTACAGATGCCACGCCGATTCGGCCTCGGGCTGCGCACCGGGCAAGGTCAGCGGCAAGTACGCCAGCGAGCGATCATAACGCGCCGCCAGTTCACGGCGACGCGCGATGAAGCCATCGAGCTTGTCCAGCTGCGACAGACCGAGTGCCGCCTGCAGATCGGTGATCCGGTAATTGAAGCCCAGTTCCACCTGCTGGTAGTACCAGGGGCCGTGACTGGCTTCGGTCATCTGTTGCGGATCGCGGGTCATGCCGTGGCTGCGCAGACGCTGCAAGCGCTCGGCCAGTTCAGGGCGGTTGGTCAACACCATGCCCCCTTCGGCGCTGGTGATGATTTTCACCGGGTGAAAACTGAACACCGTCATCGCCGCAAATTCGCCGCAGCCCACCGGGCGTCCGGCATAGGAAGCACCGACCGCGTGGGACGCATCCTCGATCACCGTAAAACCGTAACGTTCGGCCAGCCCGGCGATCATGCGCATGTCGCAGCTCTGCCCGGAAAACGCCACGGCCACCAGCACCTTCGGCAGCGTGCCAGCGCGCTCGGCGGCCTCAAGCTTCGATGCCAGTGCGTAAGCGTCGAGATTCCACGTCAGTGGATCGATGTCGACAAAATCCACCTCGGCGCCGCAATAGCGACCACAGTTGGCCGAAGCCAGAAACGTATTCGGCGTAGTCCATAGCCGATCGCCCGGGCCGAGTCCGGCCGCGAGGCAGGCAATGTGCAACGCCGCCGTGGCATTGCACACCGCCACGGCGAAATCAGCCTGGCAACGTTGCGCCAATGCCTGTTCGAAGCGTTCGATGGTCGGCCCTTGAGTGAGCCAGTCCGACTGCAACACGGCGACCACCGCATCGATATCTGCCTGATCGAGGCTCTGCCGACCGTAGGGAATCATGCCGGCAGTTTCGCGTGCAGATCAGCAATCTGTCCGACCGACAGGTAGTGCGGATTGGTGTCGGACCGGTACTCGAAGTCTTCACTGACAGGCCTGCCCTGCTCGCCCAGTTTGTCGACGGCAAAATCCACGTCGACGCTGGTGAAACGAATCGAAGGTTGAATGGTGTAGTGATCGGCAAACTCCAGGGTCATCCGCGCGTCGTCCAGCGGCACCATCAACTCATGGAGTTTTTCTCCCGGACGAATGCCGACGTTCTTGTGCGGCAAATGTTCAGCCATGCCCAGTGCCAGATCGACGATACGAATCGACGGGATCTTGGGCACAAACACTTCACCACCGTGCATGCGGGCGAAGCTGTCGAGCACAAACTGCACACCGTGATCGAGGGTGATCCAGAAACGCGTCATGCGCTCATCGGTGATCGGCAGCTCCGTGGCACCCTCGGCGATCAGCTTGCTGAAAAACGGCACCACCGAGCCACGCGAACCGGCAACGTTGCCGTAACGGACCACCGAAAAACGGGTGTTCTGGTCGCCGGCAATATTGTTCGCGGCGACGAACAACTTGTCCGACAGCAGCTTGGTCGCGCCGTACAGGTTGATCGGGCTGGCAGCCTTGTCGGTGGACAGCGCGACGACTTTCTTCACGCCGTTGTCGATGGCCGCGGCAATGATATTTTCCGCGCCGTTGACGTTGGTGCGGATGCATTCGGTCGGGTTGTACTCCGCCGCCGGCACTTGTTTCAGTGCCGCGGCATGCACCACGTAATCGATGCCACGCATGGCCTGGCGCAGACGATCAGCATCGCGCACATCACCGAGGAAGTAACGCATGCACGGCGCGTTGAACGTCTGCTGCATCTCGTACTGTTTGAGCTCATCGCGCGAGAACACCACCACCCGCTTCGGCTGATATTGCTCCAGCAGCCGGCGGATGAAGTTGCGCCCGAACGAGCCGGTGCCGCCAGAGATGAAAATCGATTTACCGTTGAACATGCCTTGAGTCCTTGTACCTGTCAGTCAGGCTTATGCGAGCAACTGCGCCCAGTTCACCGGGGCCGGTTCACTCAGGGCAAAGCCCTTGCCGGTCAAGGCCAGGTTGTTGTTGTAAGCCTCGTCGTGCGCGAAGCGCGCCTGCCACTTGTCGCGCAGGGCCGCCACTGCCTGGGGAGCGTCCGGCAAGGTGCCCGGGTGGGTAACTTGCACTTGCGGCGTCCACACCGTGAGCAACCCGGCGTCGGCGACTTTCAGGCACAGATCGACATCGGCGTACACGTCATCGAAATGCTCCCGATCCAGACCGCCGAGCGCGTCGAATACTTCCTTGCGAATCATCAGGCATGCACCGCTGACGGCCGCGTAATTCTGCTCGACGAGCAGTCTGCGCATGTAGCCCGACGCATCCTTCTTCTCACCGATGAAGGGCGAAACAATCCCGCCGTTGAGCCCCAGAATCAACCCGGCACCGGTCACGCTGCCTTCGCGGTCCACCAGCTTGGCACCGACCACGCCGACTTCGGGACGCTGGGCCTGATTGAGTAGCGCCTCGATCCAGTTGGCGTTGACCACTTCGGCGTCCGCCGCCAGCAGCACCAGGTATTCGCCTTGAGCCTCGCCGGCTGCGAGGTTGATCAGGGCCGACGTGCTGAGACGCTGTTCAGCCTTGACCAGACGAATCCGGCCCCGTCCGTTTCGTTCCAGGCTGTCCAGCCAGGTGTGAAGCTCGGCGGACTGGCTGTGGTTATCGGCAATGATAACTTCGTTGTTTTGATAGCGCGTGCGCTGCAAGACACTGACCAGGCAGCGCTGCAAGTGCTCCAGGTTGTCCTGGCTGTGGATGATGACCGATACCTTCGGACGCCCCGCATGGCGGTATTCGATACGCAAACCGGCCGATGCTTCGGCACTGACCTGGGCTTGATAACCGCGGGTCACCAGATGACGGACCAACGTCTGACGCTCGTGTTCGTTGGCTGTCGGCTCAGGAGCGGCGGTGATCAGCAACGGCTCGGCCAAATGGGCAAGGCCGGCCAGGCCACCGGTTTCGATCAGGCGCAGCAGCAGGTCGAACTCGAGCGCCGAGGCGAACTCGCGGGCAAAACCGCCGACTTCCACCAGCGCTTCGCGGCGAATCAGCCAGTGCCGTGCGATGAGTGACGGCAGGCTCTGCAACAGGTCGAGGTTGAAGGCTGGCCGGAACACATCGACCAGCGTGCCATTCTCCTGGCGATGAATTTCGTCCATCGCCACCGCACGGCAACCCTCGGCGTCTTGCAACTCGAGGCTGGCACGCAAGAAGCCGGCAGTGGTGAACTCGTCACCCGCCTCGGCCAGCAGCAACCAGTCCGAAGTCGACTGACGAGCGATCTGGTTCAGCTTGTCGACGTAATTGGCCGCCGTGACCTTGACGAAATGCAGGGTGTTTTGTGCCGTGGTGACTGCCGGCAAGTCGCCCGTGGTGAAGATCACCACCTTGAACGCCCGGAACGCACTTTCCATGAGGCTGTCCAGGGTGACCTGAAGCTTGTCCATGTCTGCGTCCAGATCGAGCAGCAGAATGCCGAACTGAGGGCCCCCTTCGTTGGCCGCCAGGTGCTGGTTGATTTTGCGCACCGCGGTATCGTTCGGTTGCCGGGCCTGCAGCCAGTTTTGCAAACGTCCCGACGGCATTGTGTCGAGCAACTGACGGCTGTCGAAGGTTGGCACGCTGTCCAGACGTTCAACCCAGTCGGTCAGTATCCGGGCATCAGCGGCTTCATCCATATCCAACAGCTGCTGCGCCAGTTTCTGCATCACCCGACGGTTGAACGCTCCCAGGCCAACGGCTTCAATCAGACGGGTCTGGATGGTCGCCGGAGTGTCATTGGAATAGGTGCGCTGCAACGCTTCCTGCTTGAGCAACGCGCCTTCCATTTCTTCGAGTTGCAAGCGCCCCGCCGGCATCGAATGAAGCAGGAATTCGCACTGCGTCAGTTGGTCGAAGAAGGCACTGTTATAGAACGGCATTTCAACGTATTGCTGAGGGCCGAAGACCCGCTTCGGCCCTATCGTCGGATCCGTCCAGTAAGACTCGAAAATCGGCTCGATGGTCAGCGCGTTGCGTTTCGTCAGGCTCTCGGCGAGGGCGGCAAAACTTTGCAGCGCGACCTGCGCGGTCTGGTGTTCATCCAGACCTTTGATGCCGGTCGGCAGCGATGCCAGGAAGCCGGCAAAACGCTCACGGTCGGCGACAGACCGGGCGTCCTTGAGGGCCAGGGTCGTCATGATCTCGGTGTTGTGATCCGAGCGGCCATAGTTGACCTCACGCACCACGTAAGGAATTGGAAGAATCCGCGCCTTGGCCCGGGCGAGCATGTAGTAGACATGCCCGATCTCCTGCCACTGGAAGATCGTTCCTTCAGGCATCGCGGCATACCAGTCACGCAGCAGCGAAGTCCGATGGACCGCATAGAACGGGGGAATGTACTGGCTCACGTAATCGAGTACACGATCCTGACCGAGCTCGGCGTTGTAGTCCTCGTTTACTTTCTTGTCACGAAGGTAGTACTGCACATAGTTGGAGTGGGTCAGGTACATCAGGCAATAGCCATGGCACAGACCGTAGTCGGGGTTGGCTTCGAGGAAGTTCACCGACTCGGTGAGGCCACCGTGCATCAGGAAATCATCGTCGGAGGCGAAGACCATGTAGGGCGTGGTGACCTGCTCGACGCCGTACACCAGTTTGGCCTGGATTCCCCAGTAGCCGAATTGCGGCAAATGCCGATAGTCGATGGTGTCCGCAACCGTCGCCGCGCCCTCCAGTGCGATGGCCGACGAATCGAGAACCAGGATCTTGCAAGGCAACGTGCTGTAGTACTGCAATGCCCTGCGCAGGAACGTCGGGCGATTGTGTGTAATCAGCACCAGAGTGAACAGTTCACTCAAGGGCTGCATGTTTTCAGAACCGTAAATGCCTTGCATATCCTTCCCCACCACAGACCGATTGCCTGATTAACGCTTGAATAGAGGTGTCGCTTAACGTACTCGGCGCAGGTAGCCATCCGGCGCGACAGTGATCAGCAGCTTGCTGTGAATGGCCTGGTCGATCTCGAAATCACGGTTCTCTTCCAGGTAGGCCCAGACCGCGGTTTTCGGGTTGTCACCCTTGCCCCATGGACGGTCCGGGAACGCATCTTCCGGCATGTCTTCGACCACGGTGTCCATGACCACGCAATAGCTGCCCACCGAGACCATCGGTGCATACAGGCGCAGCTCTTCGAGCACGTGTTCGTGGGTGTGATTGGAGTCCAGGACCACCAGCACTTTCTTGCCCTGGATGCGCTCGCGCACCTGGTCGACGATGGCCGTGTCGATGCTCGAACCCTGGATCATCTGGATGCGTTTGCTCATCGGGTGAGCTTCGATCGCTTCGCGGTTGTGCTGGCGGATATCGATGTCGACACCCAGCACTTCGCCATGGCCCATCAGTTCCAGGATCGAGGCGTAAAACACCAGCGAACCGCCGTGGGCGATGCCGGTTTCAACGATCACATCCGGACGCAGGTTCCAGATGATTTCCTGCATGGCGACCATGTCCTGTGGGAACTGAATGATCGGCCGGCCCATCCAGCTGAAGTTGTAGGTGTACTTGTGTTTGGCCGTGGTGCCGACCCAGCCCAGCGACTCGGCTTGCAGCGCCTTGTCCTGCTTCAGGCCTTCGATGTTGTCTTTTACTTCTTCGCGAAACTGCTCATGGGGATTCATTGAAACGCTCCAAAAAAAATAGGCAAACGGGTTAGTTGAAGACCTTACCGTCGGGGTAAGGCACCACGTTGGTCTTTATGATCCTGGCGGGATTGCCCGCCACGACTGAATAATCCGGGACATCTTTGGTGACGACGGCGCCGGCGCCGATGGTCACCCAGCGTCCGATACGCAAGCGCGGCAGAATCGTGGCGTTGGTGCCGATGAACGTGCCGTCGCCGATCTCCACGCAACCGGCGATGCATACGCCGGGCGCCATGAACACCGAGTGGCCGATTTGCCCTTCATGCCCCACCACGCTGCCGGCGCTGATGCTGGTGTTGTCGCCCAGCGTCACCTCGGCCTGCATGATTACGCCTTCCTGCAGATAACTGCCCTGCCCCATGCGAATCATGGTCAGGTCAATGCCGGGGTGGATGAACTGGCCCAGCGTTGCACCGGCCTCGACCAGCTGGCGGGTGGTCTCGTAGCGCAGTCGGGTGCTGCCGGTGATCAGGTTGACGAAACGTACGTCCGGCCCCTTGAGCTCACTGACCAACGCCGAACCGCCAATGACCGGAACACCAAAAAACGGTGTCCCGTGTTTGTTCGGGTCATTGTCCAGAAACGCAAACTCGACGTTCGGTGTGCTGCGTTTCACCGCGTGCAGCATGCGCACCGCTTCCGGGTTGGCCGCGCCCAGCAAGTACATCTTCACAGTGATTGCCTTTTTGCCAGCAGTGTACGCACCACATCCACCACCCGTGCCTGATCGGCGTCAGTCATGTCGTGATAACTCGGCAGGTTGAACGCACGCTCCGGCAAGGCAAACGAAACCGGTGTGTCGACCACGTGCTCACTGAACATGGGCAACGAAGACAGTGGCCAGAAGAACACCCGGGCGTCGATATCGGCGGCCTGGAACGCGGCGATCATCTCGTCGCGATGTATCCCGGTCCCGGCATCGAATACCACCGTGGGCATCCAGTAACCGTTGCGGGCATGGGCAGGTTCTGGGTTCAGCGAAACCCCCGGCAGCGATGACAGCGCGCGGGCGTAATTGGCGAATATCGTCCGCTTGCGTTCGATCAGCTCTTCGATCCGCTCAACCTGGGCGCAGCCGACGGCCGCCTGCAAGTTGCTCATCTTGTATTTGAAGCCAATGAACTCTGGCCAGAATTGTTTGGTGCTGCCCGCGACACGACCATGGTTGGACAACGTCAGGACGCGCTCATACAAGGCTTTATCCGAGGTGACGAAAATGCCGCCCTCGCCGGTGGTCATGGTTTTGGTGCCATGGAATGAAAACGCACCGAACGCCCCCATCGAGCCGGCAGCCTTGCCGCGCCACTGCGAGCCGATGGCTTCGGCGGCGTCTTCGATGACCGGGATACCGTGTTCGCGACCGATCGCCAGCAATGCGTCCATGTCACACAGGTTGCCGTAAAGATGGACCGCGAGAATGGCTTTGGTCTTCGGGGTAATTGCCTGCCTGACGAGCTCCGGATCCAGGCACCAGCTATCCGGCAGAACATCGACAAACACCGGCGTAGCGCCCAGATAGGTAATCGGTGCCGCCGAAGCGATCCAGTTGGTGTTGCCCAGGATCACTTCATCACCCGCGCCGATGCCCAGCGCCGCCATGCCCATGTGCAGCGCGCCGGTGCAGCTCGACGTCGCGATGGCGTAGGTCGCACCAAGGTGCTCGGCAAACCCGTGTTCGAAACGCGTCAGGTATTCGTAGCAACGCGCGCCCCAACCGTTCTGCACGGCATCCAGGGCATACCGGGCTTCCAGTTCGCCGACACTCGGTTTGGTGTAGTGAATTCTGCTCATTGAATACTCAACTCCGGAACGGCAACGACAAACTGTGCGCCCCACTCTTTGACCGAGGCGAATTGCTGGGTGATTTCAGGCAACAGGTTCCATGGCAGAACCAGGATGTAATCGGGTTGTTCGAGGGCGATACGCTCGGGCGACACCACCGGAATCCGGCTGCCAGGCAAGAACTTGCCCTGTTTGTGCGGATTGGCGTCGGCGACCCAGGCCAACAGATCAGGCTTGACCCCGGCGTAGTTGAGCAACGTGTTGCCCTTGGCGGCGGCGCCGTAACCGACCACTCGTTTGCCATCGGCTTTCGCCTGCAACAAGAAGCGCAGCAATTGGTGCTTGATGCCCTCGGCGGCTGGTGCGAGGGTCGCGTAGTACTCGGGGGTTTTTACACCGGCGGTGATTTCGGCTTGCAGTTGCTGAGCAACCGCAGGCTGCACGTCACGACGAACGCCATCGGCACGCTGGACGAAAACCCGCAGCGAACCGCCGTGGGTCGACAGCTGACTGACGTCGAACACTTCCAGGCCGTTGCGTTCGCACAATGTCTGCACGGCGGTCAGGGACAGGTAGGAATAGTGCTCGTGATACAGCGTGTCGAACTGTTGCCCGGCCATCAGTGTCAGCAGTTGCGGAAACTCGAACGTCGCCACGCCGGTCGGCTTGAGCAGGGTCGCAAAGCCGCCGAGGAAATCATTGATGTCCGGCACGTGGGCCAACACGTTGTTGGCAGCCATCAGGTCCGCGGACCAGCCTTCGCTGACCAATTGCGCAGCGGTGTGACGGCCGAAGAACAACTCGCGGATCTCCAGGCCTTTTTCCCGCGCCGCTTGCGCGGTGCTGCGGGTTGGCTCAACGCCCAGGCAAGGAATGCCGCGACCGGCGACGTACTGCAACAGGTAACCGTCGTTGGCAGCGATTTCCACTACACGACTGTCGGCGGTCAGGCCGAAGCGCTCGACCATCTCGGCGACGTAGCGATCGGCATGCGCCAGCCAGGTGCTGGAGAACGAACTGAAATACGCATACTCAGCGTCGAACAGGCTGTCGGCGCTGGTGTAATCCTCGGTTTGCACCAACCAGCACTGCTGACACACCGCAACCTTGAGTGGCACCCACTGTTCGGCCTGTTCCAGCTGATCGGCACGAACGTAGGCGTTCGACGGCGGCGAGGTGCCGAGATCGATCAGCGGCAAGGCCAAAGGAGTACCGCAACCACGGCAGTTCATAGACGCACTCCAGCGAAACGTTCATCGAGCAAGGGATGGCTGGCGTCCCTGGCTGACAGATTATTGACAGGCAACGGCCAGGCAATCGCCAGCCGTGGATCGTTCACCGACAAGCCGCCTTCATGCTCCGGCGCGTAATCGGCGCTGTGCAGGTAAAGCAATTCGGCGTCGTCGGTCAGGGTCTGGAAGCCGTGGGCAAAACCGGCAGGAATGAGCAGGCTGCGACCGTCACCGGCCCGCAGGTGTTCGGCGTGCCAGTGCAGGAACGTTGCGGAGTCGGGCCGCAAGTCCACCGCCACATCCCAGACTTCACCGCGCAGGCAGGTGATCAGCTTGGCTTCCGGCGCGTTGGCATTCTGGTAATGCAGGCCACGCACACTCGCGCGTGCGCGGGTGCAGGAATGGTTGATCTGGCGAATGGAAAACGCTTGGCCGAAGGCGCTCAGGCTGCCCTCGCAGAACAACCGGGCGAAGTGCCCGCGATCGTCTTCGAAGCGTTTGTGCTGCACGCTGAACAAGCCCGTCAGCGGCAGCGCCTTCAACGAAAACTCGCTCACAGCGCGCCTCGGTACAGGTTCAACTGACCCAACGTGATGCCACGCATGTCGTCGCCGTTTTGCCAGGCCAGATGCCAGTCGAGGGTCTGGGTCAGGCATTGTTGCAACGACCAGCGCGGCTGCCAGGCCAACAGTTGGCGAGCGCGGCTGCTGTCCAGGCGCAACAGGCCTGCTTCATGCAGTTCACTCGGTTCGATGCGCAATCCGCGCGCTTGTGGCCAGCGGTTGGCGAGCAGTTCGACCACTTCGCCGACGCTGCACATGTCCGCTTCGCTCGGGCCGAAGTTCCACGCACCGGCGAACTCGGGGCCTCGCTCGTAAAGAGCGGCGGCCAGCTGCAGGTAACCGGCCAGCGGCTCCAGCGCGTGTTGCCACGGGCGGACCGCTTGCGGGTAGCGCAGGGTCACCGGCTCGTCGGCAGACCAGGCTTTCAGGACATCTGGAATCAGACGTTCAGGGGCAAAATCACCGCCGCCCAACACGTTGCCGGCTCGGGCCGTGGCCAGGGCCAGACCGTGTTCGGCATACTTCTCGGCTGGGAAAAACGATGCCGCATACGACTGCGCCAGCAACTCGCAGCAGGCTTTGCTGCTGCTGTAAGGATCGTGGCCGCCGAGGGCTTCGTTTTCACGGTACGGCCACAACCATTCCTGATTGGCGTAGACCTTGTCGGTGGTCACCAGCACGCAGGCGCGCACGCCGCCGACCTGACGGATCGCTTCAAGCAGGTTCAGGGTGCCCATGACGTTGCTGGAGTAAGTCCCCAGCGGATCGCGATAACCCTCGCGCACCAGCGGCTGGGCCGCCAGGTGCAGGACGATTTCCGGTTGGGTGTCGGCGATCAGTTCAAGCAGGGCCCCCAGATCACGCAGGTCACCGCGCTGATCGTTGATGTCTTCGTGGACACGCGCCAGTTCGAACAGGCTCGGCTCGGTGGACGGATCTAGGGAAAACCCGCTGACTTTCGCGCCGAGGCTTTGCAGCCACAACGTCAGCCAACTGCCTTTGAAACCGGTGTGGCCCGTCAGCAGAACTCGCTTGCCGCGCCAGAATTCCGGGCTCAGTCCCATTGCTTCCATGGGGCCTCCCCGCTCTGCCACAAATGCTCCAGATGGTTTTTATCGCGCAGGGTGTCCATCGGGTGCCAGAAACCATCGTGCTGGTAGGCAGCCAGTTGACCGCTGCTGGCCAGGCCAACCAAAGGCTCGGATTCCCAAACCGTCTCGTCGGCGGTAATCAGCGGCAGGACCTTGGGTGACAGCACAAAGAAGCCACCATTGATCCAGCCTCCGTCACCGCGCGGCTTTTCAGTAAAACCGCGGACCAGGTGACCGTCGCGTTCCAGCGCGCCGTAACGGCCAGGCGGCTGAACCGCCGTGACCGTGGCGAGCTTGCCGTGGGACAGGTGGAAGTCCACCAGGGCACCGATGTTCAAATCGGACACGCCGTCGCCGTAGGTGAAGCAGAACGCGTCTTCGTTTTCCAGGTAGCGGCTGGCCCGACGCAAGCGCCCGCCGGTCATGGTGTCTTCACCGGTATCGATGAGCGTGACGCGCCATGGCTCGCTGTAGTTCTGGTGAACGTCCATGCGGTTATTGCACATGTCGAACGTGACGTCAGAGGTGTGCAGGAAGTAGTTGGCGAAGAAGTCCTTGATCGCGTAGCCCTTGTAGCCCAGGCAAATCACGAAGTCATGGATCCCGTGAGCGGAGTACTGCTTCATGATGTGCCAGAGAATTGGCTTGCCGCCGATTTCAATCATCGGCTTGGGTTTGAGGTGCGACTCCTCACTGATGCGCGTGCCCAGGCCGCCCGCCAAAATAACTGCCTTCATCGTCTCCCCTCTTGTTCGTCACAGGGCTCAGCCAAGCTGTATCAAGCTTTTGCAGGCCTTCTGGATAAAACCTTCAATGCCGCTCAGGGCGCTTCTGGATTCACCGGAAGTGCTCGTTTTATGGCGATATCGGGGGGGCTTGCAGGAAACGCGCCAGCTCTTTCGCTGGGGTGGGTGGGCTC